>JAHELH010000278.1 GCA_024644285.1 Paracoccaceae bacterium
GAAGACGCACCAAGATGACGGACCCCCAAGTTGCCATCATGATGCTGAGCCTGTTCATCGTGCTGGTGCTGCTCGGCTTTCCCATCGCCTTCACACTTCTCGCGATGGGCGTGGGCTTTGGTTATTACGCTTATTACACGGGTCCGCCCGACACGTTCGCCGGCCTCTTCGACAACAACATCTTCTACCTGCTGAACCAGAACACCTACTCGGTGATGGAGAACGACACTCTTGTCGCCATCCCGCTGTTCCTGTTCATGGGCTACGTCGTCGAGCGCGCCAATATCGTCGACCGGCTGTTCTTTTCGCTCTACCAGGCCGCGCGTAACCTGCCCGGCTCGCTGGCGATTGCGGCGCTCTTGACCTGCGCGGTCTTCTCGACTGCCTCGGGCATCGTCGGCGCGGTCGTCACCCTGATGGGGCTGCTGGCGTATCCGGCGATGGCCAACGCCGACTACAACAAAAGCTTTGCCGCCGGGGTGATCTGCGCCGGCGGCACGCTGGGCATCCTGATCCCGCCGTCGATCATGCTGATCGTCTACGCCGCCATCGCCGAGCTGTCGCCGCTGCGCCTTTACGCCGCGGCGGTCTTCCCGGGCCTGCTGCTGGCAGGGCTTTACATCGTCTACGTGGTCGTCAGGGTCGCGATAAGTCCGGGCCTCGCGCCGAAGCCGCGCAACGAGGACATCCCGCCCCGCACCCAGGTCTATCTCAATCTGCTGGTCAGCTTCGTGCCCCTCACCGTGCTGATCCTGCTTGTGCTCGGCTCGATCCTCGGGGGCCTCGCAACGCCCGCCGAGGCCGCCGCCATGGGTGCGCTGGGCGGGCTGGTGCTGGCGATGATCTACCGTTCGCTGACCTGGGGAAAGGTGAAGGAAAGCGTCTTTCTGACCGCCAAGGCCACCGCCATGGTCTGCTGGCTCTTCGTCGGATCCTGGACCTTCGCCAGCGTGTTCAGCTTCCTCGGCGGCCACGACGTCATCGAGCACTGGTTTCTAGCGATGAACCTGCAGCCCTGGCAGTTCCTGGTCATGGCGCAGCTGATCATCTTCCTTCTGGGCTGGCCGCTGGAATGGTCCGAGATCCTGATCATCTTCGTGCCGATCTTCTTGCCAATGCTCGATACCTTCGGGGTCAACCCGTATTTCTTCGCGATGCTCGTGGCGCTGAACCTGCAGACCTCGTTTCTGACACCGCCCATGGCGATGAGCGCCTATTACCTCAAGGGCGTTCTGAAAAAGCAGATAGAGCTGATGGAAATCTTCCGCGGCCTGATGCCGTATCTCGGGATCGTCCTCCTCTGCATGGTGTTGATGTACCGGTTTCCTGGCATCGCACTGTGGTTCCCTGATTATCTGTTCGGCGTCTACGTGCCCTAGATGAAGGGCGATCTGCATCTTCTGTCGGCGACCGAGGCCGTCGGGCATATCCTCGACGGCCGCCTGACCTCCGAGGCGCTGGTGCGGGCCTGCCTGGAGCGGATCGGCGATGACCGGATCAACGCCTGGGCCTACCTGAATCCCGACATCGCAATGGCGCAGGCGCAGGAGATGGACCGCATCCGCAAGTCCGGCCGCGCCACCGGACCCTTGCATGGGGTGCCCGTCGCATTGAAGGACATCGTCGACACCCGCTTCATGCCGACCGAGCGCGGCTCGCCGATCTTCGCAGGCCGCAAGCCAGAGGCCGATGCCGAGATCGTCGACCGGCTGCGCGAGGCCGGCGCGGTGATTATGGGCAAGACCAAGACGACCGAGTTGGCCTTCGTGCACCCGACGGACACGGTGAACCCGCATGACGAAGACCGCTCGCCCGGCGGATCCTCCAGCGGGTCCGCCGCCGCCGTCGCCGCCTGCCACGTGCCGCTGGCGGTGGGATCGCAGACCGGCGGTTCGGTGATACGGCCCGCCAGCTATTGCGGTATCTACGGCTTCAAGCCGACGCGCGGCGTGATCTCGCGCCGCGGCGTCTTGCAGACCTCTGCCAGCCTCGACCACCTGGGCACCTTCGCGCGCACGTTGGAGGATCTTGCACTACTGACCGATGTGCTTGGCAGCTTCGACCCTGGCGATCCGGCCAGCTTTGCCCGGCCGCGCCCGCGCACTCTGGACGGCGTGCATGCCGAACCGCCGGTCGAGCCCGACATCGCGTTCTTCGAGTTGCCGATTCTCGAGTTGCTCGACCCCGACGCCCGTGACGGGATCGACGCGGTGATCGAGGCGTTGGGGCCGCGGGTGGAGCGCCTGCCGGTGGCCGATGCCCTGACCGGCCTGATCGAGGTGCATCTGACGATCCACGAATACGAGTTCGTGCAGCACCTGGACGAGGTGCTGGCGCAGAATTGGGACAAAGTCAGCCCGACCCTGCGCCCCGTGGTCGAGCGCGGCCGTAAGATCAGCGAGGCGCAGTACCAGGACGCGCTGGGCGTCAAGGCGTCCGCCGAAGCCTTCTTTGAAAAGCACTTCACTGAATACGACGCAATCCTCAGCCCCAGCGCCACCGGCGAGCCGCCGCTGATCGCAAGCGGCAGCACCGGGGACCCGGTCTTCTGCCGCATTCCCAGCCTCTGCGGCCTGCCTGCGCTGTCCCTGCCGCTCCTCGTCGGCGAGACCGGTCTGCCCATCGGCGTCCAGCTGATCGGCGGACAGGAAGAAGACGACCGCCTGTTCCGCACCGCCGCCTGGATGCAGCGGGCCTTGCAAGACGCCGCCTGAAAAAGGAAGATGACCCCATGTCCCGCCTTGTCACCATCATTGTCGCCCTGATCGGCACCGGCCTCATGATGACCTTCGTCATCGGCCTGTCGCACTCGATCTCGACCGGGTTCGCCGGGTTCTGGGGCGGCTTTCCGTTCATGGTAATCACGATCTTCGTAATCCTCCTCGCGCTCTACGACCTCTGGGAAGAAGCGATCCGGAAGGACGACTAGATGGCCCGCCCCACGGTCTGGATCCCGCGGCGGCTAAGCGACGCGACGCTGGAACGGGCGCAGGCCGATTACAACTGCATCATCAACTGGGATGATACAGAGTCCAGCGCCGACGAGATCGTCGCCATGTCGGCCAGGGTCGACGCGATCATCCCCTGCCATTCGGAACGATTCACCGCAGAGGTCGCCGCCCGGCTCGATCCACGGCTTAAGGTCATCGCGAACCATTCCGTCGGCGTCGATCATTGCGACCTGCCGGCGCTGAAGGCACGCGGCATCGCGGTCACCAACACGCCCGACGTCCTGTCCGACGCGACGGCCGAGATCGCCATGCTTCTGATGCTGGGCGCGGCGCGCCGCGCGGTCGAGGGCGACCGGCTGGTGCGAACTCGCGCCTGGGATTTCTGGTCGCCCGGTTTCATGGTCGGCAAGCAGGTTTCGGGCAGCCGGATCGGTATCGTCGGAATGGGTCGCGTCGGCCGCGCCCTTGCCCGCATGGCGCGCGGTTTCG
>JAHELH010000032.1 GCA_024644285.1 Paracoccaceae bacterium
GGATGTCCGCCCGCAGCGCGAAGTCGTAGAACGCCTTCGCCGAGTCCGGGTTCGGACCGCCCTTGATGATGCTCATCGAGCCGATCTCGTAGCCGGTGCCCTCGCAGGGCGCCACGGTCACAATCGGAAAACCCTCGGCCGTCTGGGTCACCGCATCATGCTGGAACACGATGCCGACGGTCACCTCGCCGCGGGCGGCGTCCTTGATCGGGGCCGAGCCTGACTTGGTGTATTGCGCGATGTTCTTGTGCAGCGCGCGCAGATAGTCGAACGCCTCGTCCTCGCCCATCAGCTGCACCATGGTGGCCAGCATCGTATAGGAGGTGCCCGACGAATTCGGGTTGGCGATCTCGACCTCGTTCTCCAGCCCCTCGGCGGTCAGGTCGGCCCAGCAGCCCGGCGGCTCCACCCCCTTCTGCTCCAGAAGCTCGCTGTTGTAGCCGAAGCCCAGCGCGCCGGCGTAGATGCCCACGGTGCGATAGCCCGACTGCTCGGCCTGCTTCCGCGCCCAAGGGTGCAGTTCCTCCAAGAGCGGCGAGCGGTACTCCTCGGTCAGCCCCTCTTCGGCCGCCTGCAGGTGCGGGTCGCCGGTGCCGCCCCACCAGACATCGCCGCGCGGATTGTCGGCCTCGGCCTTGATCTGGGCGAAGGTCTCGCCCGAGCTTTTGCGGGTCATGGCCACGTTGATGCCGGTCTCGCGCGAGAACGCCTCGACCATGATCTCGCACCATTCGATCTGCGGGCTGCAGTAAAGCACCAGGTCGTCGGCCTGCGCCTGCGACGTGGTGCCGGCAACCGCCAAAGCGACCGTGGCCAGCCGGAGTTTGATGTTCATGTCGTTCCTCCCATGATGGTGGCACTCGTCTCGGTGCCTGGCGAAAGTCTAGAGAATATCGGGGCCTGGCGGAAGCGTCATGAATCCACGCCTGCATGCCCAAGGTCCAGAGCGACCGGAATAGGGGGCGAGCGTTAGGGTGAACCGACCGGTGTGCCGACGCCACGGCCGGTCCCGGACAATCGCGTGGTCTGAAACCGACCCGGCCCCAAAACGCATCCATGTCAGATGCTGTCCTTGACCCGCTCCCAGGTGTTGGACAGGTGCCGCGCCATGGCATCGCCAAGGCGCCGACCGTCGCGGGCGGTCAGCGCCGCGATCATGTCCTCGTGGTCCCGGACGGCGCCGGACCAGTTTTCCGGGTCGCGGTTTCCGATGTAGCGGATGCGCTTGAGCCGCGCCTGCAGGTTGCCCTGCATCTCTATCAGGGTCTGGTTTTTCGACAGCGCCGTCAGCCGGGTGTGGAATTCCTGGTTCAGCTTGTAATAGGGCATCCGGTCGCGCGCGGCATAGAACTCCATCATGCGGTCGTGCAGCGCGGCCAGTTCGGCGATCTCGGCGTCGCTGGACCGGGCGCACGCAAGCTCGCCCGCCAGCCGTTCGAGGTGGCCCAGCACCTCTAGCATCGAGAACACGTCCTCGGGCGTCAGCTTGCGCACGGTGCTGCCTTTCGACGGCCGGACGATCACCAGTCCCTCGGCGGCAAGCGTTCTGAGCGCTTCGCGGAACGGGGTGCGCGACACGCCGAGATCCTCGATCAGTCGGGCCTCGTCGATTCGGCTGCCGGGCTCGAGAATGCCCTCGATTATCATGTCGCGGACGCGGTTTGCCACCTGGTCATGCAGCGACCGGTTCTTGATTTCCAGCGAGCCTGCGGCAAACAAATCAGCATATTCCGTCATTGTCTCATCGGTTTTCTGCGGTTTTCGCACCATAGACAAAGCAACCTTGCCGGTCGATATCTGAATCATGTATACAATATACAAATTGAAGGTTTTTGGGGGACGCATGGCAGGACCGCGACGCGTAGCGCTGGCGATCGGGGACGCCGGGGGCATCGGGCCGGAACTGGCCGCGCGCGTGCTGGCGGACCCGACGGCCAACCCGGGCGACCTCGTCGTATTCGGGGACCAGCGGATCCTTGACCTCGGCGCGCGGCATGCCGGTGTCAGTCCGGAACTGCCGGTCATCCGGTTGTCGTCGCTCTCGGGGGGCCTGCCCGAGCGCAGCGTGCTAGTCGACCTGGAAAACTGCGACCCGGCCGACGCGCCCCTGGGCGAGGCGTCGGAGGCAGGCGGCCGCGCCGCGCTGCAGAACTTCGCAGCCGCGTTGCTGGCAGCGCAGGCCGGGCTGGCCGACGTCGTCTTTTTCACGCCGTTCAACAAGCACGCGATGCGGCTTGCGGACCCCGGTTACGTGGACGAGATCGGCTTCATCGACCGGACCATCGGCGCCGCCCGCTCTGGCCGTGAATTCAACGTGCTCGACGAGGTCTGGAACGCCCGGGTCACATCGCACATCCCGCTGCGCGAGGTTGCATACAAGCTGACCTCCGAGCGCATCTTCGACAGCCTGCGGCTGACCGACGAGGTGATGCGCGCCGCCGGGATAGACCGGCCCCGAATCGGCGTCGCGGCGCTGAACCCGCATGCGGGCGACGGGCGCAACTTCGGCGACGAGGACGAGGACGTGATCCGCCCGGCGGTGGTGCGCGCGCAGGAAGCACAGCTGGCGGTGACCGGGCCAGTGCCGTCGGACACCGTCTTTGTCCGCGCGGTGCGGGGTGAGTTCGATGCGGTGCTGACGATGTATCACGACCAGGGGCAGATTGCGATGAAGCTTCTCGGCTTCGACCGTGGCGTGACCCTTATCGCCGGTTACCCGTTTCCGATCGTGACGCCCGCCCACGGCACCGCCTACGACATCGCCGGCCAGGGCAAGGCGGATACCGGCGCCACGTTCAACGCGGCGGCGCTGGGGCGCAGGCTTGCCGCGATGCACCCGCGCCCGGAGCCTGACCCGGAGTTGCGCGAGCGGCTGCCGCAAGCCATTGCCGGACTCCTCGACGCGGGCGTGCCCGCCTGATGCTGATACAATCGACCACAAACTCAGAACATCCAACGGGAGGATAGACCATGAAACTGAGACACACCTTCGTTGCCGCCATGTTGGCGGCGGGCCTGACCGGCGCACCAGCGCTGGCGCAGCAGGAGATCATCTTCGGCATCTCGGCCACGCCGAACTCGCTGCAGGGGCAGACCGCGCATGAATTCGCGCGCCGCGCCAACGAGAAGCTGGGCGACAAGGCGGTGGTCAAGGTCTTCGACAGCTCGCAGCTGGGCAAGGACAAGGACATGCTGCAGAAGATCAAGATCGGCACGATGCACATCACGCTGCCGTCTTCGATCATGCCCGAGATTGCGCCGGAATACGCGATCTTCGACCTGCCGTTCCTGGTCGCCGACCGCGACCACCTGGCGAAGATCGACGATACATTTTTCAAGGACGTGCTGGTGCCGGCCGCCGAGGCGCAGGGCTACCGCCCGCTGGCGGTCTGGGAGAACGGCTTCCGCCATATCACCAACAACGCGCGCCCGATCAACACGCCGGCCGATCTGGCGGGGCTGAAGATCCGCACACCGAATTCGTCGTGGCGGGTGGCGATGTTCGGCGAGTACGGCGCCAACCCGACGCCGATGTCGTTCTCGGAGGTCTTCGTGTCGCTGCAGACCGGCGTCATCGACGGGCAGGAGAACCCCCTGACCAACATCGCCGGCGCCAAGCTGCAGGAGGTGCAGAAGTTCCTGTCGCTGTCGAACCACGTCTATTCGCCGGCCTATCCGACAGTCGGCACCGCGGTGTTCGAGAAGCTCGACCCCGAGGTGCAGCAGATCCTGACCGAAACGGCGCAGGAGATGGCGCTGTGGGCGCGCGAACAGGGCGCGGCGGCCGAAGGCACGCTGCTGGACGAGCTGAAAGCCGAGGGGATGGAGGTCAACACCGCCGACCGCGAGGCCTTCGTCGCCGCCTCGACGCCGCTGTACGAAAAGTTCGCGTCCGAGGTCGAAGGCGGTCAAAAGATGATCGACGACGTTCTGTCGCTGGCCGGCGGCGGGTCCTGACCGGCCCGGATCGAGTTGCGGGACGGCGGCGCTGTCGTCGTCCCGTTCACTGAAGGAGCCGCATGCGCCATCAACTCATCCGCGGTCTTGACCTGGCCCTTCAGGCGATCACGATCGGTCTGATCGTGATCCTTGCGGTCATCGTCCTGATGGGCGTGGCGTTCCGGTATTCCGGCAATTCGCTGATCTGGTACGACGAGGTCGCCATCGTGCTGCTGGCCTGGATAACCTATTCCGGGGCCGCGCTGGCGGTGCTGCGCAACGCGCATCTGGGCTTCAATGGCCTGCTCTATGGCCTGCCGCCGCGCGGACGGCTGGTTCTGTTCTCCGTCAACGAGGTAGTTTTCGTCGCCGTCTTTGCCGTTGTACTTTGGGGCAGCTGGGTGATCCTCGGCATTTTCGGCACCGAGACCATGACGACGCTGCGCTGGGTGCCGCGCTGGTTCATCCAGGGCGTCGTGCCGGTCAGCGCGGCGCTGATGATCGCGGGCCGCCTTTTGACGCTGCCCGAGCGGCTTGCCGCCGTGCGCACCGGGCAGGACCCGGACATCGAGGAAATTGCCCACGAGATCGCCCGCGCCGAAGCGGAGATTACGGGACTGGACAAGCGGCCATGAGCGAGGCCTTCGTCCTGCTGGGCATGTTCGGGCTGATCGCCATCGGCTTGCCCATCGCCGTGTCGATCCTGGCCGCGGGGCTGATCGGCGTGTGGCTGAACAACGGGCATCTGGGGTTCCTGAACGCGGCTTTGTCGGTTTACGACGGCGCGACCAGCTTTCCGCTGATCGCCATCCCGCTGTTCATCCTCGCGGGTGCGCTGATGAATACCGGCGGCATCTCGACCCGGCTGATCGCCTTTGTCTCGGCCCTGATCGGCTTCGTCCGCGGCGGGCTGGCGATGGTCAATGTCGGCGTGTCGATGTTCTTCGCCGAAATCTCGGGCTCGGCGGTCGCCGACGTGGCCGCAACCGGATCGGTCCTGATCCCGGCGATGAAGAAGAAGGGTTATTCGCCGCGATTCGCCGCCGCCATCACGTCGTCCTCGGCGTCGCTGGCGATCATCATTCCGCCGTCGATCCCGATGATCCTGTACGGCGCGCTGTCCAACACATCGATCGTGAAGCTGTTCGTGGCCGGCATCCTTCCCGGCATCATCGGCGGCCTTCTCCTGATGGCGCTGTGCTACTACTTCGCGCTGCGCTACGACCTGCCGCGCGAGGAGGGGTTCAACCTGTGCCGCTTGTGGCGCACAACGAAGGACGCCTCCTGGGCGCTGATCCTGCCCGTCATTATCCTGGGCGGCATCTTCGGCGGCATCGTGACGGCGACCGAGGGTGCGGGGTTGGCGGTTCTGGCCGCACTGGTGATCGGTCTGTTCATCTACCGCGAACTCGATCTCAAGCACCTTTATGTCGCTCTTGTCGACGGGGTTCTGCAGACCGCGACGGTCATGCTGCTGGTCGCGTCCTCGGCCGTGCTGGGCCTTTACCTCACCGAAACCGAGGTGCCGCAGCGTCTGGCGCAGGGGATCACCGCGATCACCGAGAACAAGCTGGCCGTGCTGATGCTGATCAACGTGTTCCTGCTGTTCGTCGGCATGGTGCTGCACGGGGCGGCGGCAATCATCCTGACCGTGCCGATCTTCATGCCGCTGGTGCACCAGCTGGACATCGACCCGATACAGTTCGGCATCTTGCTGACGCTCAACATCGCGCTTGGTCAGCAGACACCGCCGGTCGCGAGCGTGCTTGTCACCGCCTGCTCTATCGCCAAGACCGATGTCTGGCACACCACCCGCACGAACCTGCCTTTCATCGCTGTGCTGGTTCTGGTGCTTCTGCTGGTGACCTATGTGCCCGCCGTTCCGCTCTGGCTCGTCGAGGTGTTTTACGGACCGTAGGAACGCGTTGAGTGGGCGTTTTGCGCGCGATCGATCCGGCAAGACGTCGCCGGCAAGCCTGCCGGCGGCGTCTGCCTTTCGATCAGGCGTGCTTCACCTCGATCCGTTTGACCTTGGCCTGCGCTTCGGGCGTCTGCGGCAGCTTGATCGTCAGCACGCCGTTTCGGAAGCTGGCGTCGGCCTTTTCGCCATCGACGCCGGGAGGAAGCGGGATCGTGCGGTAGATCGCGCCATAGCTGCGTTCGGAGAGATAGTAGCCCTTCTTCTCCTCACTCCGCTCGATCTTCTTCTCGCCCTTGATGGTCAGCATGTCGTCGGTGACGTTGACCTCGATGTCCTTCATGTCCATGCCGGGCAACTCGATCGACACCTCGATCGCGTCCTTGGTCTCGACCACGTCGGAGCGCGGCTCGCTGCCCCAGGGCCAGTCGAAGCCGTTCAGGCCCTGGCCGAAGCGGTTCCAGAACTTTTCTACCGCCTCGTTCATGTCGCGTTGCAACGCGGCGACCGGGTTGTCGCCGGTCTTGCCGGCGGGCGCGTCGTTCTTGCGCGCCCAGGGGATCAGGTCCTTGATCTGCATGTGTTCGTCCTCCTGTGATGGCAGGCCGCGCCGTCACGCGGCCTTGACCTCGATCTTCCTGGGTTTCGCGGCTTCGGCGCGCGGCAGGGTGAGCGTCAGCACGCCGTCCGACAGCGCCGCCTCGATCTTTTCGGGGTCGAAGTCGTCCGACATGGTGAAGGTGCGCTCGAAATCGCCCTCGCCGTATTCCGCGTGCACCAGTTCAAGCTTTTCAGGCGCGGTCGCATGCACCCGGCCACGGATGGTCAGTACCCGGTTCTCGAGCGTCACCTCGAGGTCATCGGGCGCCACGCCGGGCATCTCCAGCATCAGCTGCACGCCATCGCCGGTTTCCACGATATCGGCCAGCGGCCGGAAAACGCGTCCGCCATGGGTGGTTTCGGGCATGTCGGCCTCGCGCTTGTCGGATTTGGTCACGTCTTTCGCCATGGGTACGTCCTCCTCTTACGCGGCCTTGATTGCGATCCGCCGCGGTTTCTGGGCTTCCGGCATGCCGACCACGACGCGCAGAACGCCGTTCTGCAGCCGCGCCTCGACCTTGTCGTCCTCGGCCTCGAACGGCAGCCGGATCGAACGGCTGAACTCACCGTGGGTGCGCTCGCGCCGATGCCACACGGCTTCGTCCTCGGCGTCGGGAGCCGTGCGCCTGCCAGAGATCGTCAGCACGTTATCGTTGACCGAGACTTCGAGGTCGGAAGAGTCGACACCGGGAAGCTCCGCGGTGATCGCAACCGCATCGTCGCCCTGCCAGATATTGACGGCCGGGAAGACCG
Source organism: Paracoccaceae bacterium (assembly GCA_024644285.1). GTDB lineage: Bacteria > Pseudomonadota > Alphaproteobacteria > Rhodobacterales > Rhodobacteraceae > JAHELH01. The sequence continues at coordinate 7,211 of JAHELH010000032.1, forward strand.
GCTGTCGCGTGCGGCTGGGGCCGAAGGTATCGAAGTCGCGCAGCATCGAGCGCATCAGCGCAAACGGGTCGCTGCGATGGCTGTAGGTGGGAAAGTACATGTTTCGCCTCCGTTCCTCAGTTGACGGCGCATTCGCGCCAACTGAAACGCCCGCGGAGGTCGGACATGCAACCAGGTTCACCGCTTGGTCAGCGGTTCGGTGTCAATCGCGCTAGCTGTTCGTTCCCAGAGCGAACGAAACGGCGGTCCGCTTGTCAGCCGAACCTATCGCGTATCCGTGAAACCCCAACTGGGCGTTCCGATGCAGATAAAGTGGCGCAATTCGCCGACTTCAAGACCCCTCATGCAAAATCAAGGGCCGCGATCCAATGGCCGTTTGACGCGAATATCGCATAACCTCGGCGCGGTCCGCGCATGCAAGGTACTCTTCCTCCGCGAAACCTTCCGCCTCAACCGGGCGGCAGGGGCAATGCAATCTCGCGCGGGGCGCCGTCGGCTTCTCCATCGAACAGGATCAGTGCGCGCCGGGACCCCGCCACCGGATCGCCGGGCAGAAACATCAGGGTTTCTGGTTTCTCTCCACCGGGGAGGTCGATGTCGGCGACGTGCTCGGGCGCGTCCGGCCCGCCGCGCCAGCTCCAGACCGCTCCGGTTGGCGCCTCGTCGCCCAAGGCCGCCGCGACCAGCAGCAGGAACCGCTCGCCGTCCGCCACGATGTCGCGCACGCCCGCATTGCTCCTGCCCACCGGCAGGTGCGTCAGCACCGGCGCGCACGGCGCACCGGCGAACAGACAATCGATGCCGACGGAAAAGACCAGCACGCCGTCGCCCAGTGACGGCTGGCGCAGCCCCACGACGGCCCGGCCCCCCGCCACGGCAAGGCCCTCGATGTTGATGCCGTTCTCGTCCAGCGGCCGGCGGAAATGCGGCCCGAGGATCCCGTGATCGGACATGACGTCGCTCAGCACGGCGCTGCGTTCGACCTCGGGCGGCGTGTCTTCGTCGGAAACCGTGAAGGCCGGTTCGCCGGTTTGCGCGTCGACCGGCAAGCGCGACAAGAAATACCGCGAGGACTGGAACTCGCCGGTGGTTCGGGTCAGGCCGTGCGAGCCGATGACGTAGACGAAACCGTCCTCGTAGGCGATGCCTTCGGCGTCGAGTTCATCCATCTCGACACCGTCGACCTTCTTGTCGATCAGCCGCAACCGGTCACCCGGCACGATTACGTTGCCCCGGATCTGGAACAGCTGGATGTACTTCTTCTCGTCGTTGACCGCGTAGCACCAGTCGGGATTGCCGGTAGGGCACAGCGCGCCGCTGATATCCTCGCCGGATTTCTTGTGAAACCCCGGCGCGACGGACCAGCCCTGGGTCGCCGCGGGGTGCAGGAGGCCGACCAGCGATACGAAGGCAACGGTCAGCGCGAACAGGGCGACGGCTTTGCGAAAGGACATTCTGCAATTCTCCGGAAACGAGAAACGGACTTCGACAATATTCTCCAGAGTATAGCAAAACCCGCGCGTCCGGTCGAGCGGCGCACCCTTCCGGGTCACCTATCGGCGGCGTGGCCGTCGCGCGTCTGCGGCGTCCGGATGCCGAGGATCGCGCCGGCGACCTGGGTGCGCAGGATCTGCGCCGTGCCACCGGCGATGGTGAACATCCGTGCGTCCCGCGCCATGCGCTCCAGCGGCAGATCACGCGAATAGCCCATCGCGCCGTGGATCTGCAGCGCGTCGTTGGTCACCTTGATCGCGGTTTCCGAAGCGAGGATTTTCGCCTGGGCGGCGGCGAGCATGTCGGGGAAACCGTCACCCGCGCCGGCCGCCGCGTCGTGCAGCAGCGCGCGGGCGGCCTTCAGGCCGATGGACATGTCCGCCAGCATCCATTGCAGGCCCTGGAATTCGGCGATGGGACGGCCGAATTGCCGGCGCTTCAGGGCATAGTCCAGCGCCGCCTCGTACGCGCCTTGCGCGATGCCCAGCGCGACGGTCCCGGCGCCGACGCGCTGCGCGTTGTAGGCATTCATCAGACCGGCGAAACCGCGGCGGATGCCCTCGGTCGGAACGACGATCATGTCGGCGGGAATCTCCATGTCCTCGAACCGCACTTCGGTTTCGGGGATGCCGCGCAGACCCATGGCCGGCTCTCGCTTTCCGATCACCAGGCCTGGCGTTTCGCCGCGGACGGCGATGAAGCCGGCAATGCCCTGCGGCTGTTCGTCCTCGATCAACCGGGCGAAGACCAGGTGCAGGCGCGAGACGCCGCCGCCGGTGATCCAGTGCTTCGCGCCGTTAAGGATGTAGCGGTCGCCGCGCTTTTCGGCGGTGGTGGTCATCTCGGTCGCCGCGCTGCCGGCGCCCGGCTCGGTGATGCAGATCGCAGGCTTGTCGCCGGACAGCACCAGGTCGGCGGCCAGTTTCCTTTGCTTTTCAGTGCCGTAGGCCATGATCGCGCCGATGGCGCCCATATTGGCCTCGACCGTGATCCGGCCCATGACACCGCAGCAGCGGGCCATTTCCTCGTTCACCAGGACGGCGTCGAGATAGCCGAGGCCGCGCCCGCCATAGGCCTTGGGGATCGTCATCCCCATGAAGCCCGCGTCGCGCAGCTTCGCGACGTTGTCCCAGGGGTATTCCTCGGTCCTGTCGATCTCGGCGGCGCGCGGGCGGAACTCGGCCTCGGCCAGCGCGCGGGCCTGGTTCTGCAGGGTCTTCTGCGCCTCGGACAGCGGCACCATGTCAACCGCCCTTCCCGGCGCCGTAGCCGTAATTTGTGAATTTTTCACGCACGCGTTCGATCTCGTCGTCCGGCAGAACCGGCGGTTCGCCGATCTTCAGGCAGTCGAGATATTGCCGCGCCAGCGCCTCGACCTCGACGGCGAGCCACAGCGCTCGGTCGAGCGAGGGCCCGAGGAAGATCGCGCCGTGATGCGCCAAGAGGCAGGCGTCGCGGTCCTGCAGCGCCTCGACGGCGTGGGCCGACAATTCCGGCGTGCCGTAGGTGGCGTAGGGAGCGCAGCGGATGTCAGGGCCGCCGGCGGCGGCGATCATGTAATGGATCGCGGGGATCGGACGGTGCATGATCGCGAGCGCCGTGCAGGCCGGGGGATGGGCGTGGACGATGGCGCCCACCTCGGGCCGCGCCCGCAGGATGTCGAGGTGAAAGCGCCATTCCGAGGACGGCTTGCGCGGTCCCGCCGCCGTCTCGTCAAAGCCGATCCAGGCGATGTCTTCCGGCGTGGTCTGGTCGTACGGCAACGCCGACGGGGTGATCAGCATGCCCTCGCCCCGCCGGACCGAGACGTTGCCGGAGGTACCCTGGTTGATGCCCTTCGCCTCCATGGCGAGGCAGGCGGCGATGATGGCGCGGCGGGTCTTGAGCTCGGTCATGGGCACGGATCCGGTTGCGGGTCTGACGGAGTGTTCCCCAGAACGCGGGCTGGGGCAATCCGGTGCCGGGCGATTGGGCATGGTGCGGGCGCTGGATATGCGTATCTTCAAAGAGCGGAAGCTGGGGGACACGATGGGCAAGCCGGTCATCATCACATGCGCGCCGACGGGGGCGATCCACACGCCGTCGATGTCGCCCCACCTGCCGGTGACGCCGTCAGAGATCGCCGAGGCCAGTATCGAGGCAGCCGAGGCGGGGGCGGCGATCATCCACCTGCACGCCCGCGACCCGCAGGACGGCCGGCCCGACCCGCGGCCCGAAACCTTCATGCAGTTCCTGCCGCGGATCAAGCAGGCGACCGACGCGGTGCTGAACATCTCGACCGGCGGCGGGTTCAACATGACCATGGACGAGCGGTTGCTCGCGGCGACGACGACCAGCGCCGAGATGGCCTCGCTGAACATGGGGTCGATGAATTTCGGGACATTCCCGCTGCTGGAGAAATATTCCGACTGGAAGCACGAGTGGGAACCGGCGTTGCTAGCCAAGACCAAGGATTTCATCTTTCCCAATACCTTCGCGACCATCGAATATGCGCTGAAGGCGCTGGGCGAGAGACACGGCACCCGGTTCGAGTTCGAGTGCTACGATCTCGGCCACCTCTACAACGTGGCATATTTCGTGGACAAGGGCCTGATCAAGCCGCCGTTCTTCATCCAGATGGTGTTTGGGATCCTCGGCGGCATGGGCGCGGATCACGACAACATGAGCCACCTTCACATGACCGCAAAGAAGCTGTTCGGCGAAGACAATTACGAGTGGTCGGTGCTGGCGGCGGGACGCCACCAGATGCCGTTCGCCACCCAGGCCGCGATGCTGGGCGGCAACCTGCGGGTCGGGCTGGAGGACAGCCTTTACATTGGGCGCGGCGAATTGGCCAAGTCGAATGCAGAGCAGGTGCGCAGGATACGGACGATCCTCGAGGCGCTGGGGCTGAGCGTGGCCACACCGGCGGAGGCGCGGCAAAGGCTGGCGCTGAAGGGCGGCGACCAGGTGGCGTTCTGATGGAGAAGGTGGAACATCGTGCCGCCCGGGCCGAGCGGATCGTGCGCGAGGCGGGCAAGCTGGCGCTGAGCTTCTTTCACTCGCCGGACGCGCTGCGGGTCGAGCGCAAGGGCCACCAGGATTTCGTCAGCCAGGCCGACCGCGAAGTTGAGATGTTCATCCGCGACGCGCTGGACGCGGCCTTTCCGGATGACGGGATTGTCGGCGAGGAGCACGACCGGGTGTCCGGCACCACCGGCTGGACATGGGTCATCGATCCCATCGACGGCACCACCAATTTCGTCACCCAGATACCGGCCTGGACGGTGGTGCTGGCGGGGGTGGCGGAGGGACGGACGCAGATCGGTGTCATCTACGACGCCTGCCATGACGAGATGTTCGTCGCTACGCGCGGCATGGGCGCGCGACTGAACGGGCGGGCGCTGGCGGTCGAGGGTGGCAAGGGATTGCGGGAGGGATCCGTCGGGACCGGCTTTTCGAACCGGGTGCCGACCGACGGCGTCGCGCGGCTGGTCACCGGAGTGCTGGCCGAAGGCGGCGTGTTTCATCGCAACGCGTCCGGCGCGCTGTCGCTGGCCTATGTCGCGGCGGGGCGGCTGCTGGGCTACGCCGAGGAGCACATGAACGCCTGGGACTGCCTGGCCGGGCAGTTGCTGGTGGCCGAGGCGGGGGGCTGCGTCGAGGACCAGGACGCCGATGCGATGATCGAGGCCGGGGGCCGGGTGATCGTCGGCGCGCCCGGCGCGTGGGACGATCTGCTGCGGATCTCGGAGGCGGCGTTTGCGGCGGGGTAGCGCGCTTTTGCGGGGTGTCCCCATGGGGGACATGGGGTTAAGGCTTTGGGATTGTTGGTGATAGCGATAACAGAGCGAGGCGGGCTGTGGGTGATAATAGGCAGCCTACTCTGAGAAAGATATGAAAGGTCAAATTGTGAACACGGGGCGACAGGCTGGTGGCGGAATTTCAAGACGATTCATTCACGCAGCGCTGAAACTCTCTATCTACTTGATTCCATTTGGAAATGTTAGTGCCCAAGAGCTGCCCCCGAACCTCGTCCAGTTGAACACGCGAATATTCGACGTTCGGGTGGATGCAACGACGCTTCATCGCGATCCAGATTTCATTCCTCTGAACAGGGCCCGCTGGCTGGGCAACTTTCTCGAAAGTGATCCGATTATGGACGGCGCCGTATTCCACATCAATGTCTTGCAGCAGCCCGTTTATCAGTTGTGGAAATTTCCCGGTCCCGGAAACTCTTACAAATATTCAGATGGAATTCCTGCGCGGCTTCAATTTATCGGCTACAGGGTTCAAACAGCGGCCCCCGTCAAACTCGGTAGGTTGATTCACTTGCATTATCTGCCCGAGAGCGCCGACCCGGATCATGCGGCTAGCTGCTCAACAACCACTACCGGTGGGAAACTGACATTCTGCGCCGTCTACGCCAACTACCCGCCCGATCCGAACATATTTCTGTTAGCGCGAATCTACGACCCGGATCGATTCGAGAACGGGAATTCGTCGTTCGAGGCCATCGCAAAGCGAATGCGCCAGATCGCCTATTGCCTCGACGTGACGGAAACCGTCAACAATCGTGCCGGGGAGCAGACTGAAAGCGAACTGCCTCTCGAGGGTGAATTTGATCTCTCAAAATGTCCCGTGCCGATATCGTGACAGGCCCGCGGATGGCGTTGTGGGCGATGGAGGCGGTGTGGCGAAAGCCGAATAAGTCACGATATCAAGTGGCTTGCGGCGTGCCATCGACGTGAACAGGAATTGCGGCACCGTTCAACCTTATCCATGCCCGGTTTTGCTATCGACGATTGCGCTGATGAGCAATCAAACGAAAATACCACCAGAATGCGGACTGGCCCCCGTGCGGGGCCTGCGCTAAGGCGGGCGGGCAGAGAGCGGGACGGCTGGCATGGCGCGGATACTGATCACTTCGGCGATCCCTTATATCAATGGGATCAAGCACCTGGGCAACCTGGTGGGCTCGATGCTGCCGGCTGATCTTTACGCCCGCTACATGCGCGCGCGCGGCCATGAGGTGATGTTCATCTGCGCGACCGACGAGCACGGCACGCCGGCAGAACTGGCCGCGGCGAAGGCCGGCAAGCCGGTGGCGGAGT
>JAHELH010000279.1 GCA_024644285.1 Paracoccaceae bacterium
CCGCCGCCGAATCCGACCCGCCGCCCGACACCCGCGGCCCATTGCAGCGCCTGATCGATCACTTCCGCTAGCCAGAAGGAGACCGCGATGCCCAAGATGGACCCTTCGCTGAACGTGCTGGGCGAGGCGCTGCAGCCCTGCAGCCAGAACCCGCTCACCGGGTTCTTCCGAAACGGCTGCTGCGACACCTCCGACCAGGATGCGGGCAGCCACACCGTCTGCGCGGTGATGACGGCCGAATTCCTCGCCTATTCGAAATACGTCGGCAACGACCTGTCGACGCCGATGCCGGCCTACGGGTTCGCCGGGCTGAAACCCGGCGACCGCTGGTGTCTGTGCGCCGGGCGCTTCCTGCAAGCCCACGACGAGGGCTGCGCGCCCAAGGTCCATCTCGAAGCGACCCACAAGCGCGCGCTGGAAATCGTTCCGCTCGAGGTGCTGCGGCTGTATGCCGCCGACGTGTCTCAGACCTGACCGCGCTTGGACGGGAAAAGCCGCTCGTCCATCAGATCCTCGATGAAAAGGCTCAATAGTTGCGGCCGGCCACTGACTCCCGCCTTGCGGTAAATGGCGTTGGTCTGCGCCTTCACCGTCCCGTCCGAGGTATTGCGCAGCGTCGCGATCTCCTGCAGGCTCAACCCCTTGATCGCGAAAAGCGCCACGTCACGCTCTGCCGCGGTGAGGCCCCAATCGTCGAAGCGTTCGTCGAGCAACTCCATGAATGCGCCGGACGCGACCCGAAGCTGCGCCTCGGCCCGCACCGAGCGGCGATGCGCACGCACCAGGACCACCGCACCCAGGATCAGCCCAAGTGTCAGGCCCAACGCCGCGCCGATTTCCAGCAACTCGCGGAACTGCCAGCTGACGGGACGGTCGCGAAATCCCAGAAGGCTCCACAGCAGGTCCCAGACGAAGACCAACGTGCATCCTGCTTGCACCGCGATCAGAAGATAAAGCAGGATGCGGCGGCTCACGTGCAGAAATCCATGTTGCCGCCGGCCTCAGTCGTCGCTGCCCGAGCCGGACCCGGAATTGCTGGATCCGGAGCCCGAATTGCTGGAGCCTGATCCGGAATTGCTGGAACCCGATCCCGAATTGCTCGATCCTGATCCCGAATTGCTCGACCCGGACCCCGAATTGCTCGATCCCGACCCGGAATTCTCGGACCCCGAGCCGGAATTTTCCGAACCCGAGCCAGAATTCCCGCCTTCCTGCTCTTCGCTGCCGACCGCATCCTCAAGATCGGGCGGCAGGCCCATTCCGCCGCCCAGCAGACGCGTGAGGTCGCGCAGCACTTCGCCGGTGCGCGGGTTGATGACGATTTCGCGCTCGCGGTCACTCTTTTCGGCGACGATCCGGACCCTGCCCAGCCAGGTCCGCGACAACCGGATATCCTGGTAGCCCTCGAGGGCGAGGTGCCGCGCCCAGATCTGGGCAAACTCGGCAGCCAGCGCCGGTGGGGCGCTGGCCAGCAGGACAAGGACGATCAGGATGTGTCGCATCATGCGGGCTCCGCGCCGGCCACCTGGGTATTACCGCACCAGCGTGGCCGGCACAATCGAGGGCGCGCGTTCAGTCGTCGCTGCCCGACCCGGAATTCGAGCTGCCCGACCCCGAGTTGGAACTGCCGGAGCCGGAATTCGAACTGCCGGAGCCGGAATTGGAGCTTCCGGAACCCGAGTTGGAACTGCCGGATCCCGAATTCGAACTTTCCGAGCCGGAAGTCGAACTGCCGGACCCGCTCGACCCGGACCCCGAACTGTCGTCGCTTCCGCCGCTGGTCGACGCATCGCCGCTGCCGCCGCCAAAACCGCCGCGGCCGCTGACCGCGCCCGCGATACGCAGGAAATCGCGGTTGCGGGTGTCGACCTCCAGACCGGTTCGTCCGACATCCTCGGGATCGGCCGCCCCGGCCTCCTGCTTCAGGATATCGCCGGTCGCCCGGTCGAAGACGATCTCGACCTCTTCGGTGCCGCGGATCGCCTCGACCTTGGTCTGCGTCGGCCCGTTCTTGACCTCGAAGAAGCTAAAGCCCTGCGCCGCGAGTTCGTTGACCAGCGCCTGCGCCGAAACGACCGTCTCACCGGGAACCGCAGGAGGCGTGCCGGGACCGGGCGCGGGCGCGACGGGGGGAGCGACCACACCGGGCGTCCCGGTCCCCGGCACGTCGCGCACGAAATCACGCGCGCGATCACGGATGCGCACGCCTGTGCGCCCGATCTCGTCAGCCTCGGCCGGTTCCATCTCCTGCTTGAGAATGCCTCCGGTGGTCCTGTCAAAGACGACCTCCAGCTTGTCGGTGCCGCGCACCGCTTCCACCTTTACCTGGCTCAGTCCGTTCTTGATGTCGATGAAGGTGAACCCCTGCCCGGTCAGATCCGCGACGATCCGGTCGGTGAAGGGGTCGGCGGCCGCGATGCCGGCGCCGAACAAAAGGGCCGCCGTGGCGGCAAGCAATCTGGGGGTCATGACGCTATGTCTCCTGGCATTGTCGCCGCAGCATGTGGACGCGGCGCGGCCAGTTCGGACCGCGCGGCGGCCCCGGGTCCATTCCCCCGCGGTTTAGACGCTGCGCGACAAACGCCGGTGCCATGCGGCTAAACCAAGGTTTAGCGGCGGTCGGCACCGGGTCACGGCAGGGTCAATTCAAAAGCCGCCCATCTCGAAGCCCAGCGCCCGGGCCACGGTGAAGATGTCCTTGTCGCCGCGGCCGCACATGTTCATGCAGATGATGTGATCCGCCGGCAGGTCCGGCGCGATCTTCATCACGTGCGCCAGCGCGTGCGACGGCTCCAGGGCCGGGATGATGCCTTCCTGTTCGCAGCAAAGCTGGAACGCTTGCAGGGCTTCTCTGTCCGTGATCGAGACATAGTCCGCGCGGCCGGTCTCGTGCAGCCAGGAATGCTCCGGCCCGATCCCGGGATAATCGAGCCCGGCGCTGATCGAGAACCCTTCCAGGATCTGCCCGTCCTCGTCCTGCAGCAGATAGGTGCGGTTTCCGTGCAGAACGCCGGGCCGCCCGCCGGTCAGCGACGCGCAATGCTCCATCTTCTCATTGACGCCCTTGCCGCCCGCTTCCACGCCGATGATCCGCACCTCCTTGTCGTCGAGGAACGGGTAGAACAGCCCCATCGCGTTCGACCCGCCGCCGATGGCGGCGATGATCGTGTCGGGCAGTCGGCCTTCGGCCTCCTGCATCTGCGCCTTTGCCTCCTTGCCGATGATGGCCTGAAAGTCGCGCACCATCGCCGGATAGGGATGCGGCCCGGCCACGGTGCCGATGCAATAGAAGGTGTCGCGCACGTTGGTCACCCAGTCGCGCAGCGCGTCGTTCATCGCGTCCTTCAGCGTGCCTCTGCCGCTCGTGACCGGCACCACCTCGGCGCCCAGCAGGCGCATGCGGAA
>JAHELH010000280.1 GCA_024644285.1 Paracoccaceae bacterium
CGGACTTGCCTAGGCGCGCGATGGCCCGGGCAACCTGTTTGAAACCGGACGCGCTTGGCCCCACTATCGCCGCTGTCACTCGATCCCGGAACGCAGCCGCCTTGTCATGCTGATCAGAGGCCCCCTGACCCGTCTATTGGCCCGGCGCACGGTGCGCACGGTTCTGGGGCTGCTCTTGCTGGTCGAAGCCATCTTCATCGCCGAGTCGTTTTCGACGATCATGGAGCGCACGATCCGCAACGGCGGCACCGCCTGGGACCTCTCGCGCCTGATGCTGTTCAAGATGCCCGAAGTGGTCGATTTCGCCTTGCCGCTGGCGCTGATGCTGGGCCTCTATTTCGCGATATCGGGCGCACGCGACGACAACGAGCTGGTGATCTGCGCCACCTCCGGCGTGCCGTGGACCCGGATTCCGGCCTTTGCCATGGTCGTCGGCACGCTCGGCCTTTGCCTCAGCCTGGTCTTTTCCGGCATCCTGACGCCGCTCTCGACCTTTGCCATGCGGCTGTCGCTGGTGGACCTGCAATCGCGGCTGGTGCTGCAGCAATTGCGCGAGCCCGGCCAGCGCACAATCGTCCGCAGCCATGACGGGCAGACGGTGATCGCGACACCGTCGCGCGATCCGCGCGCTGAGCGCGGCAATCTCTTTCTGTACAAGCCCGAGCCGGATGGCGGCTGGCGCGTGAAGCAGGCCGACGACTGGTCGGCCACTGGGCCGGACGAGCGCGGCAACTACGCCATACGGATGCGCACCTTTCGCGAATCGTCAGGCAGCGCCGAGGACACCGAGGCGCCGCGGCGCGGGGCCGGAACCGTCCGGCAGGTCCTGAACGGCGTCAGCGTCACGGTCAGTTCGCTGACGATGGACGTGCAGAGGGACGATCTGATCCGGGTCGCCGACAGGGTTCGGCGGCGCAACGAATTGCTGATCTTCGATCTGGCGGGGCGCGCGATCAGGAGTTCCGGCGACGTCCCGGATCAGACCGCGCGCCGGTTCGGCGAGATGCTGGCGCGGGCGCTGTTATGTCCGATCGCCGCTCTTCTGGCGGTCGCCACCGCCGCCTGGTCGGCGACGCGGACCGGCAAGTACGTCGTGCTGCCGGGCGCGATCCTGCTGGTGCTGGCCTTCGATGTCTTCGGCCGGACCCTGCTGGGCGACGGCGCGGCGCGGGGCGGCGCGGCGCTTTGGACGTCCGCCCTGGCGTTCGGCATCGCCGGGCTGGGCTTACCGCTTGCCTATATCCTGTGGCGGGCCGAATTGATCGTGACGCCGAGCATGCGGCGGGCATGAGCCGGATGACGCTGCGTCCGGCCCTCTTCGGCATTGCCGTCCGTCGCACGTTTCTTGACTATCTGGGCGCGGTCGGGCTGATAATGTTCGTTCTGCTGGCTGTCGGCCTGACCATCGACCTCGCCCGCCACTTTCCGGATATCCGCGAGGCGGCCGAGTCGCGCGAGACCGGCTTGGCGCCGCTACTGGCGCCCTACCTGCTGCACCGCTCTGTGGACATCGTGGCGCGGCTCTTGCCGATGGCCACTATGTTCGGCGTCCTGCTCGCGGAACTGATCCGCAGGTTCCGTCTGGAAAGCACCATCCTGTCGGCGACGGGCTTCTCGCCGCAGCGCGGCGCGGCGGCGCTTGTCTGGCTGGCGCTGGTGCTGGGCAGCCTGCAGGGCCTGCTGGAAGCGCGCTGGCGTCCCGCGGCAGTGCTGGCGCAGGTCGAATCGGGGTTCGGCAATTACGCCAATTGGTACCGGCGGGGCTGGCTGCGCGGGCCGGTCTGGTTCGTCGAGCAGGACCGCGCCTTCCGCGCCCAGATCCGCCGCACCGACCGGCCCGAGATGCGCAATCTGCTGATCTTCGAGGGCATCCGCGCGCCCCGGCTGCAGCGCGTCATCTCTGCCGGGCGCGCTTTTCCGCTGGACGAGCCGCAGCATTGGCGGCTGGAAGACGTGCGGATCTGGAGCACGGCGACGGAAGGCCGTGCGCCGGCGGCAATGCCCGCGCAAGACATCGTGCTCGACCTGATCCCGGAACAAATAAGTTGGTACGGCGTGCGGGAATTCAACATCCCCGGACCCGTCCTGCGGACCCTCGCCGCGCGGCCCACCGCGGGAAATGGTCCGGCCGTCCGGACCGCAGTCTGGCGGCGGCGCACCGCGTGGTTGCTGCCGGGCATTCTGGCGGTCCTGGCCAGCACGTTGTCGCGCCACGTTTTCGAGGGTCGGCTTCTTTTGCTGCCGCGGCTGGTTGCGCTGTCCGCGCTTGGCTATGTCAGCGTTGTCGCGAACAAGGTGTTCTGGGATCTCGGGGTGCTTGGCAATCTGCCGGCGCCGCTTGCAGTGCTGTTGCCCCTGCTCTTCGCGGGCCTTCTTGCCCTCGTCCTCGCCCGGCGCCGCCTTTAGGACGGCCGACAGGACGCGGCCGTGGAACGGTCCGGTTTCCGGCGGATGGGCGATCGTCGCGCGAAGATCTAAGGCGATCCCGCGGCATCGGCAGGCGGGCGGCGCGCTTCATGCCCTCAGGCGGCGGTCGTCGTCGCGCGCTGCCACCACGCGGGGAAAGACCCGGGCGACGGCGCGCGCCAGCATCGCCTCGTCATCGATCTCGGCCCATGCCAGATCGTCGATCCGTCGCACCGACAATCCCGTGGCATGCGCCAGGGCGACCAGCCCATGTTCGTAATGCTCCTCGGGATTTCGCGCCAGCACCCGGGCGGCGACCGCGGGCATCCGCGCGGCCGCGTCGGCGTTCAGCGCGGTGATGCCGACCAGTTCTCCGTACGGAGCCTGCGGCAGCGCCGCGCGCCGCTTCGATATCTCCACAAGCTGCTCTGATCCGCCCGGCTGCGGCCGGGTCCAGACATAGACCTCGTCGCCTGCGCCCGTGCTACCGGACGTCAGCAGGCAGGTTTCGGTTTCGGACAGGACATCAAGAGCTTGCGGCGCATAGATCAGGTCCGACTCGAGGATGAGGCAGGGGCCGGCCACGCCTTCCAGACCCACCGCCAGGGTCCGCAGACTGCCGGTCGTGGCATAGTGAGGATTGTGCACCAGGCGCACCGGGTCGCCGGCGAATGCCGCCTCGTACTGCTCGCTGAGGTGACCGGTGACGACGACGATCTCGTCGATGCCGCGCGACCAGAGCGTTTCGACCGACTGACGCACCAGCGGCACACCGCCGATCTCGATCAGCCCTTTTGGCTGCAGCCTGCCGCGGGGGCCCATTCGCACGCCCAATCCCGCCGCAAGGATGATCGCGGTGATGTCTTTCATGGCCTCTCCGGGATTCGCGGGATGCTCTGATGCCTCGCCGCGCAGGCTATGCTAGGACGGCCCTGCCATCAAGCGAGGGACAGCGCCGCGGTGACCGGA
>JAHELH010000281.1 GCA_024644285.1 Paracoccaceae bacterium
GGAAGTGCGTGGCTGGGGTGGTAGGATTCGAACCTACGGTACACGGTACCAAAAACCGCTGCCTTACCACTTGGCTACACCCCAACGGCCCGGGCTAATTACGCGCGGGAGGCGGCGCTTTCAAGTCCCGATTGCCGGAATTTCGGCCTATTCCTTCGGCGCGGATCGGTCCAGAAGGTCCGGCGCGGTGGGGTCGTTGCGCTCGTCCGCGACGATCTTGTCGAGCGCCTCGTCCTGGGCCGCGACGCTCTCCTCGGCCAATGGTTCGGACGGACCGGGCGCGGACCTGCCGGCGCGCGTCCTGCCTCTTGCGGGCAAACTGGCCGGCGCCTCGGCGCCTCCGGTCATCTCGATTCTGTAGGTGGTGTTCGGCATCTCGAAACCTGCGGTGTCGATGGCGGCCATCACCTGGCGGATCGCCTCGCCCTTGGCCAACAGCAGCGAGGTCTCGCGCTGGTCGATCCAGCCGGTGACCTGCATCACGATCGACCCGTCGCCGATCCGGTCGATCCACACCGAGGGCGCCGGTTCGGCCAGCGTGAAATTCAGCGCCGCCACCGTGTCCTCGGCCAGCCGGCGCAGATCGGCCAGATCGGCGTCGGTGGCATCGACGCCCACCTCGAACTGGAACCGCCGCTCTGCGTTGCGCGAGTAGTTGACGATGCGGCTCTTGAAGACCGTGGAATTGGGAATCCGGATGTGGTTGCCGTCGAAGCTGAGAAGGATGGTTGCGCGGCTGGTCAGGCGGATCACCTTGCCCTCGTCGCCGTTGATCTCGACCGCGTCGTTCGGGGCAAAGGGCTGGCGGATCGACAGCATGATCGAGGCGATGAAATTCTCGACCGTGTCGCGCACCGCAAAGCCGATGGCCAGGCCGATGATGCCGGCAGCGCCGAGGATGGTCGACAACAGCGCCGTGGCGTTCAGCACATCCAGCGCGATGACCAGCCCGGCAATGCCGAAGACGATAAAGACCAGCTGGCGATAGATATTGGCGATGAACGGGTTGGGCGCCAGCCGGTCCCAGGGCTGGCGGGCGCGGGCGATCATGTAGCCCAGGAACAGCACGACCAGGAACACGGCCGCCGCGACGGCCAGCAGCGGCAGGTAGGATATCGTCTGGGTGATGCGCTTCTGGAACCGGTCCACGGCGGGGTTCAGACGCTCGGTCAGCACCATCGTCTCGGCAATCTGATTCTCGACCGCCACCACCCCGGCAATCCGGCTTACAAGCTCGGCCAGCCGCGCCGCCTGCTCGGCCTCGGCGGACTCTCCGCGCAGGGTGACGATGCCGGAGGAAACGGTGACGGTGACGTCCTCGTAGCCTTCGAGCTGGGCCATGATCTCGCGGATGCGGGTGGCGATGGCGGCGTCGGTCTCGGCGCTGTCCTCGATCTCGATGGTGCCCGAGGGCTGGCCGTCGGACTGGGCCAGCGCCGGCAGCGGCAGGGCGAGGCAAAGCAGCAGGAGCAAAAGGCGCATGGGACCCCGGCAGGTCGGAATGGACGTGCCGCATCTTTCGCGAGGTGGGGGCAGGATTTCAAGCACCGGCGCGGGTTTTGCCAGATGTACGGTCAGGACAAGCCCAGTTTCCGGCTCACCATTTCGTTGACCGCCTTCGGGTTGGCCTTGCCGCCGGTGGCTTTCATCACCTGGCCGACGAACCAACCCGCCAGTTTCGGATTGGCCTTGGCCTTCTCGACCTGGTCCGGGTTCGCCGCGATGACCCCGTCCACCGCCGCCTCGATGGCGCCGGTATCGGTGACCTGGCGCATCCCCCGCGTCTCGACGATCTCGGTCGGGTTGCCGCCTTGCGTATAGACGATCTCGAACAGGTCCTTGGCGATCTTGCCAGAGATGTCACCTTTGGCGATCAGGTCGAGGATGCCGCCAAGCTGGTCCGCCGAAACCGGGCTTTCCGAGATCGTGTGCTCTTCCTTCTTCAGCCGCCCGAACAGCTCGTTAATCACCCAGTTCGCCGCCAGCTTGCCGTCGCGTCCCTCGGCCACGGCTTCGAAGTAAGCGGCGCTTTCCACATCCGCCGTCAAGACGCCGGCATCGTACTCGGTCATGCCGTAGGCGGCCACGAACCGCGCCTTCTTTTCGTCGGGCAGTTCCGGCAGGCTGTCGCGGATGTCGTCGACCCAGGTCTGCTCGATCTCCAGCGGCAACAGATCGGGGCAGGGGAAGTAGCGGTAATCGTGCGCCTCTTCCTTCGACCGCATCGACCGGGTCTCGCACTTGTCGGGATCGTAAAGCCGGGTTTCCTGGTCGACCGTGCCGCCGTCCTCGAGGATCGCGATCTGGCGGCGCGCCTCGTACTCGATGCCCTGCTGGATGAACCGCATCGAGTTCATGTTCTTGATCTCGCAGCGCGTGCCCAGGTGATTGAAATCCTGAGTTTCCTGGTACTTCTCGTAATCGCCCGGCCGGCAGACGCTGACGTTCACATCGGCGCGCAGGTTGCCGTTCTGCATGTTGCCGTCGCAGGTGCCCAGGTAGCGCAGGATCTGGCGCAGCTTGGCGACGTAGGCGGCTGCCTCCTCCGGCCCGCGGATGTCGGGGCGAGAGACGATCTCCATCAGCGCGACGCCGGTGCGGTTGAGGTCGACGAAGGACATGTTCGGGTCCATGTCGTGGATCGACTTGCCGGCATCCTGTTCCAGGTGGATGCGCTCGATGCGGACCTTGCGGGCAATGCCCGGCCCCATGTCGACGATCACCTCGCCCTCGCCGACGATCGGGTGGTAAAGCTGGCTGATCTGATAGCCCTGCGGCAGGTCGGGATAGAAATAGTTCTTGCGGTCGAAGGCCGAGATCAGGTTGATCTGCGCGTTCAGACCCAGCCCGGTGCGCACCGCCTGCGCGACGCAGAACTCGTTGATCACCGGCAGCATGCCGGGCATCGCGGCATCGACGAAGGCCACGTTCGAATTGGGCTCGGCGCCGAACTGGGTGGAGGCACCAGAGAACAGCTTGGACTTGCTCGCGACCTGGGCGTGGACTTCCAGTCCGATCACCAGCTCCCAATCGTGGCGGGCGCCGGCGATGACTTTGGGTTTCGGAGTCTCGTAGGTCAGATCGAGCATGGTGGCCACCGGGATCCTGGGAACGCGCCGGGTCTAGCGAATGCTGGAAGCGGTGACAACGGGGTGAAGTGCGGCCCGATGCCTCAAAGACCGCGCGCCGCCGCCTGCGCCTCGAAATCGGCGCGGGCGGCGGCAAAGGGGCCGAGTTCCCAGGTCAGCGTCTGCGGCGTGCCATGGCGGTCGGTGAACTGGAAGATAAAGACGCCGCCAGCCGTCATTTGCCCGAGAAGCCACTCGGCGGGCTTGCCCTCGTAGATGCAGGCCAAGCCGCCAA
>JAHELH010000282.1 GCA_024644285.1 Paracoccaceae bacterium
GGCGGCGTCGTGGGATTTTTCAGTCTGGAGATGAGTGCCGAGCAGCTCGCCGCCCGGATTCTGTCAGAGGCATCCGAAGTGCCCAGCGAACAGATCCGGCGCGGCGATATGACGGAAGGAGAATTTCGCCGCTTCGTCGAGGCGGCCAAGGCGCTGGAGGCCTGCCCGCTCTATATCGACGACACCCCGGCCCTGCCGATCAGCCAGCTTGCCGCGCGGGCACGGCGGCTGAAGCGGACGCACGGGCTGGATGTGCTGATCGTGGACTATCTGCAGCTGGTGCGCGGCGCCGGGCGCAGCGAGAACCGGGTAAACGAGGTCTCCGAGATCACGCAAGGCCTGAAGGCCATCGCCAAGGAACTGGACATCCCGGTTCTGGCGCTGAGCCAGCTCAGCCGCCAGGTCGAGCAGCGCGAGGACAAGCGGCCGCAGCTGTCCGACCTCAGGGAATCGGGATCTATCGAGCAGGATGCCGACGTGGTGATGTTCGTCTTCCGCGAAGAATACTACAAAGAGCGCGAGAAGCCGGGCGATCACGAGATGGAAAAGATGGCCACCTGGCAGGCCGAGATGGAGGCGCTGCACGGCAAGGCCGAGGTGATCATCGGCAAGCAGCGGCACGGGCCGATCGGGCATGTCGAACTGAGCTTCGAGGGCCGGTTCACCCGCTTCGGCAACCTGGTCAAACCCTGGCAGCAAAGCGGCGGCGGGGCGGACGGGTTCGGCTGAACTCGCGGATGTCCTCATGGGGACAGCGGGTCAACCGCCTGAAACCAATCATGTTATCGCTAACGGTTTGAGCGCCGTTTGCGGCTGCGCCTGGCCCTCTCTTGGCATTGAGGAACGGCGCGTCCGTCCGGCGTCGGACACCTGTTGCCGCAAGTTTCATTTGCCAGCAATACAGCGTGAGGCAAGGATGCGGCATGGGATCACGACTCGCGACCCTTCTGCTTTGCGCCCTGGCCATGCTTGCCGAGCCCGCCCAAGCCGACGGCATCGAGGTGGACCTGGAGCTGATGCTGATGGTCGACGTCTCGCGCTCGATGTCGCCCTACGAGCTGGAGATCCAGCGCCGGGGCTATGCCGAGGCGCTGCAAAGCGACGCGGTCTTTGCCGCGATCCAGAACGGCGCCTATCAGCGGGTGGCGATAGCCTATGTGGAATGGGCGGGCAGCCGCAGCCAGCGCGTCATCGTCGACTGGAAAATCCTGCAAACCCGCGAGGATCTGCGGCGCTTTGCCGAGATTCTCGCCAACGATTTCAACACCGATCTGCGCCGCACGTCGATTTCGGGCGCGATCGCCTATGCGGCCGACAGCCTGGAGACCAACATCTATGCCGGGCTGCGCCAGGTGATCGACATTTCCGGCGACGGCCCGAACAACAACGGCGCGCCGGTGACCGGTGCGCGCGACGCGGCGGTGGCAAAAGGCATCACGATCAACGGGCTGCCGCTGATGACCCGCGACGGGATGGGCAGCCGCTGGCATCTCGACGATCTCGACGCGTATTACCGGGCCTGTGTCATCGGCGGCCCTGGCGCCTTCGTCATCCCGGTGCTGGACTGGACCGAATTCGCCGAAGCCGTGCGCCGCAAACTGGTGCTGGAGATCGCCGGCGGGCCCGCAACCCGGCTGCGGCCGGTGCCCGTTCAATACGCGCCGGCGGAACCCTATGACTGCCTGATCGGCGAAAAGATCTGGCGGCGGAACCAGCTTTACTACGACGAGCCCTGAGGCCGCCAGGGCCCCGCTTTCCGCTTGCCCTTGGCGCGACCCGCCGCCAAAACCTCCTGCATGAGTACCGGGACCCTGACCGTCGATCTTGATGCGATCGCCGCCAATTGGCGGGCGCTCGACGCGATGTCTGCCGCGACCGTAGAGACCGCCGCGACGATAAAAGCCGATGCCTACGGGCTTGGCGTAGGGCCCGTGGCGCGGGCGCTGGCCCAGGCCGGCGCGCGGACCTTCGCGGTGGCCGTTGCCGAGGAAGGCGCGGCCCTGCGCGATGCGATCGGGCCAGGCCCCGCGATCCTGGTCTATTCCGGGCACATGGCCGGTGACACCGACATGATCGGCGACCTCGACCTGACGCCGATGCTGAATTCCGTCGAACAGATGACGCGGCATGTCGAGGCCCTGCCCGGCCATCCCCTCGGCATCCAGCTGGACAGCGGCATGAACCGACTGGGCATGGAGCCCGAGGAATGGGCGGCGGTGCGCCATATCGCGCTGCGCCTCAAGCCGAAACTGATCATGAGCCACCTGGCCTGCGCCGACGAGCCGGATCACCCGATGAACGCCCAGCAACTGCAGCAATTCGGCGAGATGGTCGCGGATACCGGCGTGCCCAGCTCTTTGTCGGCGACGGGCGGCATCCTTCTGGGGTCGCAGTACCATTTCGACATGACCCGTCCGGGCATCGGGCTTTACGGCGCCCTGCCCTTCGAAGCCGCGCAGCCTGTCGCCCGCCTGTCGCTGCCGGTGATCCAGACCCGCGAGCTGGAGGAAGGCGAGCCGGTCGGCTACGGCAATACCTGGATCGCCGAGGCATCGACCCGGATCGCCACGCTGTCGGCCGGCTATGCCGACGGGCTGATCCGGGCAATGTCGAACCAGGCGGTCCTGTTCGCGGATGACGAGCCCTGCCCATTGGTCGGCCGGGTGTCGATGGACCTGATCACCGTCGATATCAGCCATCTCGACCGCGAGCCGCGGCAGCTCGATATCCTGTGCAGCAAGCAAAGCGTCGACGACCTGGCCGAAGCCGCCGGTACCATCGGATACGAAATGCTCACCTCGCTCGGCGCGCGCTATACCCGGCGCTATACCGGCGGCGGCGCGTGAATTTGCTTGGCCCGGTCGCGGCTGTGGGCCGGTCGTTCCTGGCCCTGCTGGCCGGGATCGGGCGGGTCACGCTGTATCTGCTGGAAACGCTTACCCACCTGGTGCGCCCGCCCTTCTACATCCGTGAATTCGCCAATGCGCTGCTGAGCGTCGGCTATTTCAGCCTGCCGGTGGTGGGTCTGACCGCGTTCTTCACCGGCGGCGCGCTGGCGCTGCAAATCTATTCCGGCGGCGCGCGGTTCAACGCCGAGGCCGTGGTGCCGCAGATCGTGGCCATCGGCATGGTGCGCGAACTGGGGCCGGTGCTGGTCGGCCTGATGATCGCGGCGCGGGTGACGTCCTCCATCGCCGCCGAGATCGCGACGATGAAGGTGACCGAGCAGATCGACGCCCTGGTCACCCTGTCGACGCATCCGATGAAATACCTCACCGTGCCGCGGGTTCTTGCCGCGGTTCTGATCGTGCCGGCGCTGGTGGGTCTGGGCGACGTGATCGGGATCATGGG
>JAHELH010000283.1 GCA_024644285.1 Paracoccaceae bacterium
GCGATGGCGCCCTACGTCTCGTCGACGCTGGGCAAGAAGGTGACGATGATCTACCCCGACTTCGCCTTCGGCCACGACCACCGCGACTATTTCTCGGCGGCGATGGAGGCGCAGGGCGGCGAGATCCTGGAAAAGATCGCCATCCCGCCCACGGAAACCAGCTTCACCAAGTATTTCCCGAAGATCCCGCGCGATACAGAGGTGCTCTACCACGTCATGGTCGGCCCCGCCGTGCTGACCTTCGTCAAGGAGCTGGGCGAGTTCTTCGGCCCCTCGGCGCCCGCGATCTTCGGCTTCATCGACAGCCTCGAAGCCGTCGACATCACCTCGCCCGGCCTCGAATTCCTGGAAGGCACCTATTTCTGGGAGGGCAACCCGCGCTACGCCCAGGCCGACCAGTCCGAACACGACGCCTTCTTCCGGCAGGCGGTCGGCGTCGACGACAACGGCGCGTCGGTCAGCGACCCCAAGGACGTCTCGACCTATGCCCACATGTTCGGCTGCTGGGAGACGCTGCACGTCGTCAAGGCGGCAATGGAGGCCAGCGGTTACGCCGGCCCCGGCGACCGGGCCGCGCTGATCGAGGCCGTCGAGGCGATGACCGACATGCCGCACAGCCGCGCCCATCCCCAGGGCGCAAAGCGTTTCAACGGCAAGACCCACCAGGTCTTCGGCCATCAATATATCAGCCGGGTCGAGGGCGGGCGGCTGAACGTCGTCCACACGACCAGCATAGAGGACACGCTCTACCCCGACGAAGTGGACTACACGACACAGCCGCTCTGACGGAATTGTTTCGGTATCCGCCGCCGTTAACGGGATATTAACCAAAGCGGATGCCCGCTCTCCCCGCAACCGAGCGATGGAAGCGGGGAGACGGGGACATGCGCATTTCTTTGACAACGGCCGTGCTGTGGTTCACGGCCGTAACGGCGGGCTGGGGCCAGATCGGCGACGAGAAGCTCGCCAAGGCGGAATGCTGGCTGATCTTCGAGGGCTTCGCCGAAAACGCGATCCTGTCGGTGGATGCGCCCGGCGGCATCATGGCCTCGGTCAATCCCGACGACGTCATTGACGTGATCGAACTGGTCTCGCTGAAGGGCGCGACCCGCAACCACGTGGTGCGGATCTACGAATTGCGCGACGCCACGAAATTCGTCTGCCGCCTCGACCGGCTCTGACCGCGCGGCTTCAGCGGTCGTGCGGCCCCCTGCCCTCCAGGATCAACGGCGCGGCCTTCGCAACCCGGCGCGTCCGCGTCTCGGCCTGCTTGGCGCCAGAGACCTGCACCACCCAGCCGCGCCGCCGCCCCGGCGTCAGTGCCGCCCAGGCCTCGGCCAGCGCCGGATCGGCATCCAGCGCGTCCGCCAGTTCCGCCGGCAGGTCGAAATCGTCCGCCGGCAGGTCGACCTTCGCCCCGGCCTTCTCCAGCGCGATCGCCTCCATCAGGTAGGCCCTCAGCGTTTCGGCCCGTTCCTCGATCTCGGCCAGCGAGGTGAACGGCACGATCCGTGCCGCGCGTGAATTGCCGCCGGGGGGTACCAGCAGGCCCTCGGGATCGCTCAGCAATACGCCCTTGAAGAAAGACAACACGCAGCGGTCCTTGAACCCGTCCAGCGTGGCGACGTTCCGGCCCTGGTAGCAATAGACCGGCTGCCGCCACTTGAGTTCCTCGGTCAGCGGGCAGGACAGGACGATCTCGCGCAGCGCCTTCTTTTCGGCCTTCCACCTGGTGTCGCGGTCGAAGAACTTCTCGAACCGCGGATTCCGCTCGCCCATTGCCCCTTCTCCCCGGAAGGGCTTTCGAAAGCCCTTCCGCAAAGCCGGTTCGAACCGGCTTGCACCCGGTTTCGAAACCGGAGGCGCCAAGGCCCTTCGAAGGGCCTTCCCGCAGCGTCGCGCACTGCGCGCTTTCTGTCCACGGGGACAATCGCATCAGCGGCGGAAACCGCTTGCCTGCCGACCGGCACGCGGGCAACGTCGGGCGCATGGAGTTCGGCCCCTACCTGATGCTTGCCTCGCTGGAGGGCGCGGTGACCGCTGCCGTGCTGGCGCTGACCGCCATCGGGCTGAGCCTGGTTTTCGGCGTGATGCGCGTGGTCAACGTCGCCCACGGCGAGTTCTACATGCTGGGCGCGGTGCTGGCCTGGTTCGTCGCCACCTCGCTCGGCGGGCACCCTGCCGTGGGTTTCGCCGCCGCCCTCGTCGTGGCCCCCCTGCTCGTCGGCCTGCTGGCGGCCGCCGCCGACATCACCATCCTCAAGCGCGTGGCCTACGATCCCGAGCGCACCATCGTCGTCACCATCGGCCTTCTCTACATCATCCAGCAGGTCACGCTGATGACCTACGGGCCCGAGGCGCGGCCCGTCGAGCCGCCCTTCAACACCCGCCTCGCCCTGCCCTGGATCGAATGGAACGGCGGCCCGAAACTGTTCTGGCCCTGGGGCCTGTCGACCACCAGCTACAAGCTCGCGGTCATCGGCGCGGCGGCTTGCGTGCTGCTTGGCGTCTGGCTGATGATGACCCGCACGAAGATCGGGCTGATCATGCGCGCCACCCAGCTGGACCGCGACATGGCCCAGGCCTTCGGGATCCCCGTCGACCGGGTCTATGCCTTCGTCTTCGGCCTCGGCGCGGCGCTGGCGGCCCTGGGGGCCGTCCTCATCGTCCCGATCCAGCAGGCGCATTACCTGATGGGCGGCGACCCCCTGCTGCTCAGCTTCATCGTGGTGATCATCGGCGGGCTCGGCAGCCTGCCCGGCACCGTCGTCGCCGCCATCCTCATCGGCATGTCCGACGGCATCATCAGCGTCTTCTTCACACCGACGCTGGCGAAGATCCTCGCCACGCTGCTGGTGGCGCTGGTGCTGGTCTTCCGCCCGCAGGGCCTCTTCGGCACCCGGACGGCATGAGCGACACGGCCAAGTCCCTGGCCCTGCATCTTGGCCTGCTGGCGCTGCTCGCCGCGCTGCAGTTCGTGCTGCCCGCCTACCATCACGGCAACCTCGCCCGGATCATGGTGCTGGCCAGCTACGCCATCGGCTACAATCTCCTGTTCGGCTATACCGGCCTCCTAAGCCTCGGCCACGCGATGTTCTTCGCCGCCGGCATGTACGGGTTGGGTCTCTCGATCCGGCATCTCGGCTTCACCCCCGTCCCCGCCCTTCTCATGGGCATTCTGGCCGGTCTCGCCCTCGCCGCCGCCGTCGGCGCGCTGGCCCTGCGCACCGTCGGCGTCGCCTTCATGATCGTCACCCTGATGTTCGCCCAGGCGG
The DNA here is from genome assembly GCA_024644285.1 of Paracoccaceae bacterium. Lineage (GTDB taxonomy): Bacteria > Pseudomonadota > Alphaproteobacteria > Rhodobacterales > Rhodobacteraceae > JAHELH01. The sequence goes on from JAHELH010000283.1 coordinate 3,276, forward strand.
TCTATCTGACAATCCTCTATTTCGGCGAATGGACCCGCGGCGACGAGGGCTTCGTCATCCAGCAGGCGCAGCG
>JAHELH010000284.1 GCA_024644285.1 Paracoccaceae bacterium
GCCGCGATCACCAGCGCGCCGCAAACGCCGCAGATCGCCGACCAGACGATCAGCCGGACCGCGCCCAAACGCTCCGCGACGACCTGCCCGGCCAACCGTCCCAGCCCCATCATCAGCCCCAGCATGGCCGGGCCGAAACTGCCCTCGCCCGGCGCCGCGCCCAGCGTGCGCTCGATATGCAGGGCCGACCAGGCCTCGGTCGCGTTCTCGCCGATGAACGCGGCGAACAGCACCAGCCCGGTCAGCCCGATCGCGCCCCAGGGCGGCCGGCGCGGCACCCGGACATCGTCGAGCCCCGCTTTGGGTTCGGACGGGCCCGGACGCATCAGTAGCACCAGGCCAAGCCCTGCCAGCGCCATCAGCGGCAGCACCTCGCCCGGTCCCCAGCCCGCCGCCCGCGCCAGCCCGGTCAGGAACGCCGTCACGGCGAAGGCGAAGGAAAACATCGCGTGCGCCAGGTTCATCAGGTGCAACCGGTGACGCGTCTCCAGCATGCTCACCTGCACGTTCGCGGTGATGTCCAGCATCGACACGGACATGCCCAGGCACAGCATCACCGCCGCCAGCCCCGCCACGCTGCCCGCCAGCATTGGCAACAGGCAGACCAGCGCCAGCGCGCAGCCCATGACGGGCAGCGCGGCGCGGCCCAGAACCCGGCCCGCCCAGGGCGCGGCCAGCATCGACAGCATTGCGCCCACCGCCGACATCAAAAGCGCCATCCCCAGCGCCGCGTCCGTTGCGCCGACCGCGGCCTTGATGTCCGGCATCAGCGCCGCGATGCCGCCCCACAACACGCCCACCGCCGCCAGCCCGGCGGCCGGTGCACGCGACAGACGCAACGCCATCCAGACTTTCATCGCGCGACTCCGATTCATGGATGGAATGGCCTTAGCGCTGCGGCCCGGCGCGGCCAAGCGGCAACGATTTACCCCTTCCCATTTTCCCCCGCCTCGCCTATACGCGCGGCTTCACCGGGCATACACCCTTGGAGGATGCCCGCCTTACATATTCAGGAGACACCGACATGGCTGGCGAGATCCCCGATCTTGAAGCCGCGGTGCGCACGGGGACAGGCAAGGGGGCCGCCCGTCAAGCACGCCGCGATAATCTGGTACCCGGAGTGGTCTATGGCGGCGGCATCGACCCGCTGCCGATCACCATTCCGTTCAACGTGCTTCTGCACCGGCTGAAGGCGGGACGCTTCCTGTCGACGCTGTTCAACATGAAGGTCGAGGGCCATGACGACGTCCGCGTGATCTGCCGCGACGTCCAGCGCGACGTGGTGAAGGATCTGCCCACGCATCTCGACTTCATGCGCCTGCGCCGGTCGACGAAAATCAACCTGTTCATCCCGGTCGAATTCACCGGCGAGGACGAGGCGCCAGGCCTGCGGCGCGGCGGCGTGCTGACCTCGGTGCGCCCGGAAATCGAGTTGATCGTGACCGCGGGAGACATCCCCGATCACGTGACCGTCGATGTCTCTGCGCTCGATATCGGCGATTCGGTCACCATATCGGACGTAATCCTGCCCGAGGGTGCCAAACCCACCATCGACCGCGACTTCGTCATCGCCTCGATCCAGCCGCCCAGCGGCCTGACAGCGCAGGAAGAGGAAGAGGGCGAAGAGGAAGAAGTGGGCGCCGACGAGGTGCCGACCACGGAAATGGGTCCGCCCGACGGCGAGGAACAGTCGGAAGACTGATCCCGGACGGGACTGCGATCGGAAACGGGGCCGTCTGGCCCCGTTTTTTTTGTCCGCCTGTGTACCGGGAAGGATCGCGGCCCCGCCCAGGATCGCCGCTTCCGCCGGGCTCAGCCGCCCGCAACCCTCTGAAACACCACGACCTCGCCGCGCGAGCCCCAGGGCATGTAGGTCAGTCCCGACCGCGACAGCCCGTCAAAGATCGCCTGGATGCCCGCGGCACCGTAGCGCTTGCTGTGGATCTCCATGATCACTATCCGCACGTGGTCCGGCCACGATTGCTGGCAGAGATCCAGCTCCGCGCCCTCGACATCCATCGTGACGATGCTCGGTCTGTACTCCTCCAGCAGCGCGTTCAGCCGCAGCGCCGGCACCTCGTGCACAAGGTCCGGCCGCACGCCCTCGCCCGCGATCGAGGACGCCCAGAAGGCCGGGCGCATGGCGAAGGCGACGCTGTCGCCGGAATGGTCGTCGGCGACCACCGCGCCCTCCAGCACCGTGGCCCCGCGCGCGCCGTTGGCATCCAGATTGTGGCGCAGGTGCTCCAGCATCTCGGTCGAGGCCTCGACCGCCACCACCGCCTCGCCGCCCACGATCCGCGCGCCCTGGGCCGAGACATATCCCGCCCCCGCGCCCAGATCGAGCAGCCGGTCGCCCGGCTGCGCGTGCCGCTTCAGCGCACCGCTTTCGGCAGACTCGTAGCGCCCGCTGTCCAGCGCCTTCTGCAGCTCCGGGGTCAGGCACTTGCCGGGAATGCGCAGGCTGATGCCGTCGAGTTCGAACTTCGCCACTGGCCGCGCCCTCTTGCCGCCCGCGCCCGTTGCAACCGGGCGTGGCGCACCTTACCCTGCCCGTGCGGCGCGGCAACAGCCCCGCCTGCCCGTTCCCGGCGTGAAAGACGGCACAGATGAAACTCTTCGTGGGCCTCGGCAATCCGGGCGCCAAATACGCCCGCAACCGGCACAATGTCGGGTTCATGGCGGTGGACCGGATCGCCGGTGACCACGGCTTCGGGCCCTGGCGCGGCAAGTTCCAGGGCGAGATCGCCGAAGGCACGCTCGGCGGCGAAAAGGTGCTGCTCCTGAAACCGGGCACGTTCATGAACCGCTCCGGCCAGTCGGTGCAGGTGGCGGCGGCGTTCTACAAGCTCGCCCCCGCCGACATCACGGTGTTCCATGACGAGCTTGACCTGGCGCCCGGCAAGGTGCGGGTGAAATCCGGCGGCGGGCATGCCGGGCATAACGGCCTGCGCTCGCTGCACGCGCATATCGGCGAGGGCTATCACCGGGTGCGCATCGGGATCGGCCATCCCGGGCACAAGGACAAGGTGTCGGCCTACGTGCTGAGCGATTTCGCCAAGGCAGAGGCTGACGGGCTCGACGACCTGTTGCGCGGCATCTCCGACGGCGCGCCGGACCTGGCCCGCGGCGAAGCGGGTCGTTTCATGAACGCCGTCGCGCTGCGCACCGCGCCCGCGGCAAAACCGAAAACGCTGAAGCCCCCTGGTGCGGCAGATAAATCCACCGCCGCCGAATCCGACCCGCCGCCCGACACCCGCGGCCCATTGCAGCGCCTGATCGATCACTTCCGCTAGCCAGAAGGAGACCGCGATGCCCAAGATGGACCCTTCGCTGAACGTGCTGG
>JAHELH010000033.1:0-1769 GCA_024644285.1 Paracoccaceae bacterium
CGGAAATGCCCAAGATGAAGACCAAGTCGAGCGCCAAGAAGCGCTTCAAGGTCACGGCCTCGGGCCGTGTCAAGGCAGGCCAGGCCGGCAAGCGGCACGGCATGATCAAGCGGACCAAGAAATTCATCCGGGACGCGCGTGGCACCACGATCCTTTCGTCGCCCGACGAAAAGCTCGCCAAAAGCTACATGCCCTACGACCGGTAAGGAGAATTTCGGATGTCACGCACCAAAGGCGGGACGGTCGCCCACAGCCGTCACAAGAAGATCATCAAGGCCGCCAAGGGCTATTACGGCCGCCGGTCGACCACCTTCAAGACCGCGACGCAAGCCGTGGACAAGGCCAACCAGTACGCCACCCGCGACCGCAAGAACCGCAAGCGCAACTTCCGCGCCCTGTGGATCCAGCGGATCAACGCAGGCGTTCGGGCCCATGACGAAGCCCTGACCTATTCGCGCTTTATCAACGGCTTGTCGAAGGCCGGGATCGAGGTCGACCGCAAGGTCCTGGCGGATCTGGCGGTGCACGAACCCGCCGCCTTCGGCGCCATCGTCGACAAGGCCAAGGCGGCGCTGGCCTGAGAGCCGGCTGTGATTTTTCGGTAGAGGCGCGCCGACGGGCGCGCCCCTTCGACGTTGTGGGCGTCGAACAGGATCGCCGCAGGCAGCGCCCGACCTCGGCATCTGCACCCGGCAATCTCTCAGCAATGGTTGAGCCCGATTGAGCCGCTTGGCGACCGAGGTTCGGCGACGCGCAGCGTCGATCGCGCCTCGCTCCCTTACAGCCAGTGCGATGACAGCGGGTTCCGGCAGGGCTGCTCGTAAGGCGAGCCCAGCCCGAGATAAACCAAGGCCTCGCCGGCTTCGGCCACCCGCACCGCATTGGTGGTCCGCGCGAAGGCGGTGACCACAAGCGCCTCGGTTTCCGGCGCGCCGCGCAGCCCGATCCGGTGGCGCAATTCGGCAATCCGCAGCGCCGCCCGGCCGGAGAGCGACAGCGACGCCGCATAATCGGAGAGAAAAGCCTCCACCGCCGGCGCCCCGGCAATCTCCGCACCGAAGGCGCGCTCCAACACCGACCGGATCCACCCATTCCCAGCGGAGGCGCCGACCGCCCCGCCCCCGGCCAGAACAGCCGCCCCGGCCGCCAGGATCCAACGCCGCGACGGCCTCACAGCGTCTCTCCGGCGCGCAGCGCCAGCGCCGACAAGGTCAGCGTCGGATTGGCCGGCGAGCAGCTTGTGAAGGCGCCGGCGCCCAGGGCAAAGACGTTTTCCGAACCATGCAACCGCAGCGCCGAATCGACCACTGAGGTTTCCGGATCGCGGCCCATGCGGTGGGTGCCCTGGATATGCTGCTCGGTCACGGCGTCGCGCGTCTCGGGCAGCGGCTGGCATCCATCTGGCAACACGTCGCACAGCCGTGCCTCGGCGCGTGCCAGACCGCGCCGCGCATAGTCCGAATGCCCCGACCAGTGGATCACCACCTCTCCGGCATCGTCCAGGGTGACGCGGTTTTGCGGCTGTGGCAGGTCCTCGGCCACCAGCTTCAGGCGCATCCGGTGGGTCCATTTGCCGCGCTCGGGGCGGATCGAGGCGGTGGTGTTGGTGCTCTCGATCAGCACGGCGGCATCGTCATTGCGGTGCGGCCCGTCGTAATGGCCGTAGCAGAGCGCGGTGATCGACGTGCCGCCGAAATAGCCCGGAAACGGCGTGTCGACCAGCACGTTGCGGCCGACCTGCTCGTGCAAGTAGCGCCCCAGCGCGGGGT
>JAHELH010000033.1:1869-8866 GCA_024644285.1 Paracoccaceae bacterium
CGCCTGATCGATGGTGATGGTGTCGAACATGGCCCGCCTGCTCAGCCCGTGCGGGCGCAAGCTGGCGGCATAGCGGCCGCTTTGCAACCCGCTTGTGCCGACCGACGCCGCGGCCTATTGAAGCGCCGGATCATGGAGGCGGGCATGGAAGAACTGCGCGCGAAATACATCGAGGCGATCTCGCAGGCCGCGGACGAGGCGACGCTCGAGGTTCTGCGGGTGCAGGCCGTCGGCAAGAAGGGCGAGGTGTCGCTGGCGATGCGCGAGCTGGGCCGGATGACGCCCGAAGAGCGCCAGATCGCCGGCCCCAGGCTGAACGCCCTGAAGGACGAGATCAATTCGGCGCTGGCGGCAAAGAAAGAGGCGCTGGCGGACGCCGCCCTGGACGAGCGGCTAAGGACGGAATGGCTGGATGTGACCCTGCCGGGCCGACGGCGTCCGGCGGGCACGGTGCATCCGGTCAGCCAGGTGACCGAGGAGATCACCGCGATCTTCGCCGACATGGGATTTTCCGTCGCTGAAGGCCCGCAGATCGAGACGGACTGGTACAATTTCGACGCGCTGAACATCCCGCCCGAGCATCCGACCCGGACCGAGATGGATACCTTCTACATGCACCGCGAGCCGGGCGACAACCGCCCGCCGCACGTGCTGCGCACCCATACCTCTCCGGTGCAAATCCGGGCGATGCAGGCGCAGGGCGCGCCGATCCGGGTGATCGCGCCGGGCCGGGTCTACCGCGCCGATTACGACCAGACCCACACGCCGATGTTCCACCAGCTCGAAGGGCTGGCGGTCGACCGCGACCTTTCGATGGCGAACCTGAAATGGTGCCTCGAGGAGTTCTTCGCGGCCTTTTTCGGCGTCGCCGTCAAGACCCGCTTCCGCGCCTCGCATTTCCCGTTCACCGAGCCGTCGGCCGAGGTCGACATTCAATGCTCGTGGGAGGGCGGCCAGCTGCGCATCGGCGAGGGCGACGGCTGGATGGAAGTGCTGGGTTCGGGCATGGTGCACCCCAAGGTGCTGCAGGCCGGCGATATCGACCCCGACCAGTGGCAGGGCTTCGCCTTTGGCATCGGTATCGACCGGATCGCGATGCTGAAATACGGCATGCCGGATTTGCGGGCGTTCTTCGATTCAGATTTGCGCTGGCTGCGGCATTTCGGCTTTTCAGCGCTGCAGGTGCCGACGTTGCAGGGCGGCATCTAGTCGAAGACAGGACGTTCTTCTCGGCCGCTTGATCGAGCCGTTCAAACGATTGTGCCGGGGCCAGACAAGCCCCGGCACAACCGCTTCAGCGCCACACGTCCGTCTCGTTCCTATTCGAACCAGGTGTCGTCGACCTGTCCGTCCATCAGCGGCAGGACGACCGGGACCAGGCAGCCGACGCGGCCGGCCGCGGTCTCGAATCCGTTTTCCATGCAATCGCGCGACGCGATCAACTCGCCCGCATCCTGCGACGCGCCCGGACGCTGCTGTGCCTGGTTCATCAAACCGGCGGCGCCGATGCAAAGCATCGAGAAAACGATCAGTGCCGGTCCACTGACATTCGTCAGCCGGTCCTTGAGGGTTTTCAGTTTCTGTTTGAGGTCCATTTTGCTGCTCCTTGCCTCTCACCTCCCGGGTCTGACCGGCATTCCTGTTCATTTTGAGACAATTTCGGGGAATTTCGTGAATTGTGCGCTTTTCGGCGTCAATCGCCGGCCGGGGGCCGCGCGAAGGAAGGCCATCCGGCCGCCCCGGCGGTCTTTTCATCCGCCGGGGCCTGCGCTAGGTGACGCGCCTGACACCAAGAGGCATCGGGCGATGAAATTCACATTATCCTGGCTGCGCGACCACCTCGAGACCGAGGCATCGGTGCACGAGATCGCCGAGGCGCTGACCGATCTGGGACTCGAGGTCGAAGAGGTGGTCGACCCCGCCGATGCGCTGGGCGCCTTTCGCACCGCCCGCGTGATCGAGGCCAAGCCGCACCCCAATGCCGACCGGCTTCGCGTCTGCCGGGTCGAGGCCTGGCCGGACGGCGCCGAGGGCAAGCCCGAGGAGGTGCAGGTGGTCTGCGGCGCGCCCAATGCGCGCACGGGCATGGTCGGCGTCTTCGCCCCCGCCGGCACCTACATTCCCGGCACCGATGTCGACCTGAAACCCGGCGTGATCCGCGGCGAGGCCTCGAACGGGATGCTGTGCTCGGAACGCGAGATGATGCTCAGCGACGATCACGAGGGGATCATCGACCTGCCCGGGGACACGCCGCTGGGCGTCCGCTTCGTCGACTGGCTGGCCGAACACGACCCCGGCAAGGTCGACCCGGTCTTCGACATCGCGATCACCCCGAACCGCCCGGACGCGCTGGGCGTGCGCGGCGTCGCCCGCGACCTGGCCGCGCGCGGTCTTGGGACCCTCAAACCTTACGAGCCGGGCAAGGTCGCGGGAAGCTTCGAAAGCCCGATCAACGTCACGATCGACGCCGATGTGAAGGAGAAGGGCTGTCCGCTCTTCACTGGCCGGGTGATCCGCGGCGTGAAGAACGGCGACAGCCCCGATTGGCTGAAAGCGCGCCTGAACGCCATCGGCCTGCGCCCGATCTCGGCGCTTGTCGATATCACCAACTTCTTTACCTACGACCAGAATCGCCCGCTGCACGTCTTCGACGCCGATATCGTTAAGGGCGATTTGCGCATCCATTACATCGACGCGCCGGTCGATCTGGAGGCGCTGGACGACAAGACCTACACCCTGCAGCCGGGGATGATGGCAATCTCGGACGCGGCCGGGGTCGAAAGCATCGCCGGCGTGGTCGGCGGCGCGCCCTCGGGCGTGACGCGCGAGACGGTCAACGTCTTCCTCGAAAGCGCCTATTGGGATCCGGTGACCATCGCCGCCACGGCGCGGAAGCTGAAGGTCAATTCCGACGCCAAGTACCGGTTCGAACGCGGCGTCGATCCCGCCTTTACCCTGCCGGGGCTGGAAGCGGCGACGCGGATGATCCTTGATCTGTGCGGCGGCGAGGCGTCAGAGGTGGTGCTGGACGGCGCGGTGCCGGAGACGGACCGCGCCTGCAGGCTCGACACCGACCGCGTGGCCTCGCTGGTCGGCATGGAGATCGCCGCCGAAACCCAGCGCGCGACGCTCCGGGCTCTGGGGTTCAGCATCGACGGCGACATGGCGCATCCGCCGTCCTGGCGGCCCGACGTGCAAGGCCCGGCGGACCTGGTGGAAGAGGTGGCGCGCATCGCCTCGCTGACCCGGCTGCAGGGCCGGCCGATGCCGCGCGCGCATGAGGGCGTGCCGCAGCCGATCCTGACCCCGATGCAAAAGCGAGAGGCCGCGGCGCGGCGCACCTGCGCGGCCCTGGGCTACCACGAATGCGTCACCTACAGCTTCATCGACGAGGCTGCCGCGCGGCTGTTCGGCGGCGGCACCGACGCGACCCGGCTGGAAAACCCGATCTCGTCAGAGATGAGTCACATGCGCCCCGACCTGCTGCCCGGCCTGCTGCAGGCGGCCGCCCGCAACCAGGCGCGGGGTTTCGCCGACGTGGCGCTGTTCGAGGTCGGTCCGGCCTTTCACGGCGGCGAACCGGAAGAACAGGTGGTCCAGGTCTGCGGCCTTCTGGTAGGGCATACCGGCCCCAAGGACGTGCATGGCCAGCGCCGGGGCGTCGACCTGTTCGACGCGAAGGCCGATGCCGAGGCGGTGCTGGCGGCCCTTGGCGCCCCGGCGAAGGTCCAGGTCCTGCGCGGTGGCGCGGGATGGTGGCATCCGGGCCGGCACGGGCGCATCTGCCTGGGGCCGAAGAAGGCGCTGGGCGTCTTCGGCGAATTGCATCCGAAGGTTCTGCGCGCGATGGATGTGAAGGGGCCCGCGATGGCCTTCACGGTCTGGCCCGCCGAGGTGCCGGTGCCGCGCTCGGCCGCGACGACGCGGGCGGCGCTGGAACTGGCCGATCTTCAGGCGGTCGAACGCGATTTCGCCTTCGTCGTCGATGCCGATGTCGAGGCGCTGACATTGGTCAATGCCGCCGCCGGGGCCGACAAGGCGCTGATCGACGAGGTGCGCGTTTTCGACGAATTCGTCGGCGGCAGCCTGGGCGAGGGAAAGAAATCTCTCGCGATCACGGTGCGGTTGCAGCCGCAGGAAAAGACCCTGACCGAGGCCGAGATCGAGGCGGTGGCGGGAAGGATCGTCGAAAAGGTCGGCAAGGCGACGGGCGGCGTGCTGCGCGGCTAGCGCGAGGGTGCGCCGCTTTCGGCCGTCTCGCCGCGATGTGGTGCGCGCGGCGTCAGGCCACCGGCAGAACCGGGTGGATTTCGAAGGACGCGATCGCGTCCCCGGATATGGCATCGCGAAACGCGTTCACCGCCGCGCCGTCACGGTGCGATTCCCACACATCCCGGTTGCGCCATTCCTGGATCAGGATGAACACGTTCGGATCGTCCACGCCCCGCGTCATCACATAGCGCTTGCAGCCCTTCGAGGCGCGCGCGGCCAGCACGAGCGTTGTCAGCGCGTCCTGCAGGGGTTCTGCATGGCCGGGATTGGCGGTCAGCCTCGCGACGACGGTCAGGGTGTTGGCCACCGTTTTCTTCCTCTATAACCGCGGCAATTCGGGTTGCACCCGCCGACAGAGTGTCAGGTGGCTTCCCGCAAAGCCAGAAAAAAGGAGACGCGGGGCGATGGGATTGAGGGTCTATTTGTCAGGTGAAATCCACACCGATTGGCGCGAGCGGATCATCGAGGGCAGCAAGGGTCTGAACGTCACCTTCGACAGCCCGGTGACCGATCACGCCGCCTCGGACGATTGCGGCGTGGCCATCCTGGGAGGGGAAGACCAGAAGTACTGGCACGACCACAAGGGGGCGATGGTCAACGCGATCCGGACGCGCAATGGCATCCAGGACGCCGACGTCGTCGTCGTGCGCTTCGGCGACAAGTACAAGCAATGGAACGCCGCCTTCGATGCCGGCTATGCCGCGGCGCTGGGCAAGTCGCTCATCGTGCTCAGCCCGCCCGAGCATCAGCATCCGCTGAAAGAGGTGCATGCCGCGGCCCTGGCGGTGGCCGAAGATCCGCGGCAGGTGGTGGACATTCTGCGCTACGTGCTGACGGGAACGCTGCCGGGCTGAAACCCGGACCGCCGGCGTGGCCTCAGACCAGCCCGAAGGCGATGTCGAACAGGGGTTTGGCCCTTTCCTTACATCGGTCAGTCGCACCGGCGCAGCGGTGTCTTTCGAACACCGTTTCGGTTTCATGGACGGGATGCGTTCGCGCACTGCTCGTCTTGGTTGAATGGCCCGAGACAAGACCCGCAAAAGGGGCGCCAATCTGGCCGATCCGAGGTGTTTTCAAATCGGCCCTGGCGACTGCGCAAAAGCAGAGCGCTTCGTCGGCAACGGATCGCCAATGATAGAAGAGCAGGGCGCTCCGCTCCGCCCTTCGGTCCTGCGCGGGGCGTGTCGCTAGAGCCCGTAATGCGCCTCGAAATCGGCCTCGGTGACGCCTTCGAACAGGATCGTGTCGCCGGTGGTCAGCGTCAGCAGGGTATCCGCCCCGCCGCCCGCGGACGTCACCGCGCCGGCGCCGACAATTCCCAGATAGACGCTGTCGTCCACGCCCTCGATGCTGAAATTGTCGACCCCGAGGTCGAAGTCGGTAATCGTGACGTCTGAGACCGCCACGCTGCCCGCTTGGATGAACTGGAAATCGTCGGCATTCGAGCCGCCGGTCAGGACGTGGTCGCCGCCCTTTTTCATCCGCACCGAGAAGGTGTCGTTGCCGGCGCCGCCATCGGCAATGCTAGTCTGGTCCCCGGTCGAGATGTAATCGGCGCCGCCCTCGCCATAAAGCTCGTTATTGCCCTTGTTGCCGTAGATGCGGTCGGCGCCGCTGCCTCCGTAGATCGTGTCGTTGCCGCGGTCGCCCTGCAGGATATCGTTGTTTCCGCCGCCATGGATCTCGTCGTTGCCGTCGCCGCCGCGGATTTGATCGTTGCCGCTTCCGCCGCGCAACTCGTCGTCACCGTTCTCGCCGTAGATCTTGTCGTTGCCGGCCTGGCCGCGGATCGTATCGTCGCCCTCGCCGCCCCAGATGCGGTCGTTGCCGCCGCCCGACTCGACGTAATCATTGCCGTCGAGGGCGAAGATGTCTTCGAGTCCGTTGGACACCACGTCTCCTTCGCTGTCGGTATATCCCAGTGCGATTAAATCATCGAGAATGGTTCCTTCGATGGATGGATTCGGGTTCTTTCCCATAGTCGTGCCCCCCCAGGCGATTTGTGAAAAATGACTGACTTACAAAGCCCTTGGATTTAAGCACGTTTGGCCGCGGAAGTCCCGTGTCGGGAACCACGGCCGGATTGCCACCATAGATTGCGGGGTGCGGCTGTCCGGCAGCAGCCGGTCCGGTCGCTCCTATCCAGCCGACATGGCCGGCCGAGGGGCCATCCCACCAGACCACCCGTCCAATTGTTTCCAATTCGGAACCAATGGGCGCAGCCTTAGGGAGTGTAGCAATTGCGACAGTGCTCGAATCGACGGTCCGGCCAGGACCGTCAAGCGAGACCGAAATACGCCTCGAACGCTGCCTCGTCGATGCCCTCGAATGTGATCGTGTCGCCGCTCAGCAGATGCACGACCGTGTCGCCGCCGTCTGACACGATATTGCCGGCGCCGGCCAGCAGCAGATAGGCAGAGCCATCGACGCCATCGACCGAAAAGCTGTCCTCATCGAGGTTGTAGTCCGTGATCACCATGTCCGAGACCGCCGAGCTGGTGGTTTGGATGAACTGGAATTCATCGGCACCCGCGCCGCCGGTCAGGATGTGATCGCCGCCCTTCTTGGTCCGCACCTCAAAGACGTCATTGCCATCGCCGCCATCGGCGGTGCTGGTGTGATCGCCGGTCGAGATGAAGTCGTCGCCGCCGCCACCCAACAACAGATTGCTGCCCTTGCTGCCATAGAGCCGGTCGTTGCCGCCGCCGCCGCTGAGCGTGTCGTT
>JAHELH010000033.1:8966-13495 GCA_024644285.1 Paracoccaceae bacterium
TCTGGGGAAACAGCGCCGCGAATTCCCCGGCGAAAAAGGGATGCGTCCCATCGCGATTGTGCTAAACGGCTCGCCGTCAAGAATGGGGCCGAAGGTCGGCCTCGACACCGTGAGGGGACAGAGAAGCATGCTTCAGGAATTCAAGGACTTCATCGCCAAGGGCAATGTCATGGACATGGCCGTTGGTATCATCATCGGCGCCGCCTTTACCGCGATCGTCAAATCCATGGTGGAGGACCTGCTCAACCCGATCATCGGCCTTTTCACCGGCGGGCTGGACTTTTCGGACAAGTTCGTCGTGCTGGGCGGCGACGGCGCGGCCTACGACTCGCTGGATGCGGCGCGCGAGGCCGGCGTAGCAGCCTTCGCCTACGGCTCGTTCATCTCAGCCGTGATCAACTTCCTGATCATCGCCTTCGTGGTGTTCATGCTGGTGCGCTACGTCAACAAGGTGAAGGCGATGGCCGAGAGGCCGGAGGAAGTGGCGCCCGATGTGCCGACCGGTCCGTCGGAAAAGGATATCCTCATCGAGATCCGCGACTCGCTGCAAGCTCGCTAAGCCGACCCTGCGACCGGATTGGAGAGGCCTGCCCCGAGGGGCGGGCCTTTTTCCTTGCCTCAGTGCTTTAGCGCCAGCCCCGGCGACAGCACGTCGATGCCCAGCGCCTTGCCGACGGCGTAATAGGTCAGCTGCCCGGCATGGACGTTCAGGCCGTTCAACAGATGCGGGTCGTCCTCGCAGGCCTTGCGCCAGCCCTTGTCGGCGAGTTCCAGCAGGTAGGGCAGGGTGGCATTGCCGAGCGCAATCGTAGAGGTGCGCGCCACCGCGCCGGGCATGTTGGCCACGCAGTAATGCATGATGCCGTCGACCTCGTAGATCGGATCGGCATGGGTCGTCGGCTTGGAGGTTTCGAAACACCCGCCCTGGTCAATGGCCACGTCCACCAGCGCGGCGCCCGGTTTCATCTCCGAAAGTTGCGCCCGGCTGATCAGCTTCGGCGCCGCCGCGCCGGGGATCAGAACCGCGCCGACCACCAGGTCCGCCTCCGCGACCAGCTCGGCCGTGGCGCCGGCCGTGGAATACTGGTTCTTGAACTGGCGGCCGAACACGTCGTCGAGATATCTCAGCCGGCTCAGCGAGCGGTCCAGCACGGTGACGTCCGCGCCCATACCTGCAGCCACGCGGGCCGCATGGGTGCCGACCACGCCGCCGCCGATCACCACGACGCGGGCGGGCCCGACACCCGGCACCCCGCCCATCAGCACGCCGCGCCCGCCATTGGCCTTCTGCAGCGTCCAGGCGCCGACTTGCGGCGCCAGCCGCCCCGCGACCTCGGACATCGGCGCCAGCAGGGGCAGGCCGCCGCGCTCGTCGGTGACGGTCTCGTAGGCGATCGCCGTGCAGCCCGAGGCCATCAGGTCGCGGGTCTGCTCCGGGTCGGGGGCAAGATGCAGGTAGGTGAACAGCACCTGTCCCTCGCGCAGCATCTTGCGCTCGGGCGCCTGCGGTTCCTTGACCTTCACCACCAGGTCGGCGCGCTCGAAGATCTCCTTCGCCTCTCCGACGATCTCGGCGCCCGCGGCGGTGTAGGCGCTGTCGGGAAAGCCGCTGCCCGCGCCGGCATTGCTTTCCACCAGCACCGCGTGGCCATGCGCGATCGCTTCGCCCGCCGCGTTCGGCGTCAGGCCGACGCGGAACTCCTGAGGCTTGATCTCCCTGGGACAGCCGATGATCATTTGGTCCTCCCTACGTAATCAACTGCAGGGAACGGCGGGTTCACGCGGAATGCAACGAGGAATTCCGTTCGGGTGTCGGGAAACCTGGAAACGGTCCGCGCAACCGAACGTCCGGTTGCGCTGCCGGGTCACAGGGGTCTAGCGTCGCCGGCATGTCCGTCCCGATCCACGACAGCCGATATTCCTGGTTTCGCCTCGGCATCACCTTGCTGATCGCGACGGTGGGGAATGTCGGCATGTGGGCGATCATCGTCATCATGCCCGCGGTGCAGGCCGAGTTCGGGATCGACCGGGGCGGCGCGTCGCTGCCCTATGCCGCGACGATGGTGGGCTTTGCGCTGGGCAACCTGCTGATCGGCCGGGCGGTCGACCGGTTCGGCGTGACCTGGGCGCTGGTGGGCGCGTCGCTGACGATCGCGGCGGGCTTCGCGCTGGCGGCGCTCAGCCCCTCGGCCTGGGTGCTGACCGGGCTGCAATTCGCCATCGGCCTGGGAACCGCGGCCAGCTTCGGGCCGCTGATCGCCGACATCTCGCACTGGTTCCTGCGCCGCCGCGGCATCGCTGTCGGCATCGCGGCCAGCGGCAACTACCTTTCGGGCGCGATCTGGCCGATGCTGATGGCCGGCATCCTGGCGGACCATGGCTGGCGCGCGGTCTATCTGAGCCTGTCCGTCGTCGCCTTGTGCGTGATGATCCCCGCCGCCCTGCTGCTGCGCCGCCGCCTGCCCGACGAGGCGAGCGCGCTGGCCGACGCCTCGGCCCGGGCGCGGGCCGGCGCGGTGGTGTTCAGCCCCCGCGCGCTGATGTGGCTGCTGGCGCTGGCCGGGCTTGGCTGCTGCATGGCGATGTCGATGCCGCAGGTTCATATCGTGGCGTTCTGCGTCGACCTTGGCTTTGGCCCGGCGGTCGGGGCCGAGATGCTGTCGCTGATGCTGGCCGGCGGCGTGGTGTCGCGGCTGGTCTCGGGATTTCTGGCCGATCGGCTGGGCGGCGTGATGACGCTGCTGATCGGCTCGACCCTGCAATGCATCGGGCTGTTTCTGTACCTGCCCTTCGACGGGCTGGTCTCGCTGTACCTCGTCAGCCTGATCTTCGGGCTGAGCCAAGGCGGCATCGTGCCCAGCTATGCGGTGATCGTGCGCGAATACATGCCGGCGCGCGAGGCCGGCGCGCGGGTCGGCTTCGTGATGATGGCGACGATCCTGGGGATGGCGCTGGGCGGCTGGATGTCGGGCTGGATCTACGACGTCACCGGGTCCTACCAGATGGCATTCCTGAACGGCATCGGCTGGAACCTGCTGAACATCGCGATCATCCTGACGATCCTGGTCTCGACCCGCCGCCGCCAGAGCCTGCGCGCCGCCGGCTGATCCAAGGCGATGCCGCGAACTGTCCGGCGGGTGTCGCAGCGCCCACTTCTCTGCCCCTAAAAACCACCCTATGATGCGCCGATCAACCGCACCCGAGGATGCTGCCGCCATGAACCTGACGCTCTCGCCCAACGACATCACCGACGTCATCGAAGCCGACCGCGCCCATATCTGGCATCACCTGACGCAGCACAAACCGTTCGAGACCATCGATCCGCGGGTCATCGTCGAGGGCAAGGGCCTGCGGGTCTGGGATGCCCGCGGCAAGAAGCATCTCGACGCCGTGTCCGGCGGGGTCTGGACGGTGAACGTGGGCTACGGCCGCACCGAGATCGCCGACGCGGTGCGCGACCAGCTGGTCAGGATGAACTTCTTCGGCGGGTCGATGGGGTCCGTGCCCGGCGCGCATTTCGCCAAGCGGCTGATCGAGAAGATGCCGGGGATGAGCCGGGTCTACTATTCGAACTCCGGCTCCGAGGCGAACGAGAAGGCGTTCAAGATGGTGCGCCAGATCTCGGCCCGCCACCACGGCGGCAAGAAGTCGAAGATCCTCTACCGCGAGCGCGACTATCACGGCACCACGATCACCACGCTTTCGGCGGGCGGCCAGCAAGAGCGCAACGCGCAATACGGGCCCTACACGCCCGGCTTCGTCGAGGTGCCGCATTGCCTGGAATACCGCGCGCAGTGGGACCTGACGGGCGAGGCCTATGGCCAGCGGGCGGCCGACGCGATCGAAGAGGTGATCCTGCGCGAAGGCCCCGACACGGTAGGCGCCATCTGCCTCGAACCCGTGACGGCAGGCGGCGGTGTCATCACCCCGCCGCCGGGCTACTGGGAACGTGTGCAGGAGATCTGCACCAAGTACGGCATCCTGATCCACATCGACGAAGTGGTCTGCGGCGTCGGCCGCACCGGCGAATGGTTCGGCTACCAGAATTACGGCGTGAAGCCCGATTTCGTGACCATGGCCAAGGGCGTCGCCTCGGGCTACGCGGCGATTTCCTGCTGCGTGACCACCGAGGCGGTGTTCGAGCAGTTCAAGGACGACCCCGACGACAAGCTCAGCTATTTCCGCGACATCTCGACCTTCGGCGGCTGCACCGCCGGCCCGGCCGCGGCGCTGGAGAATATGCGGATCATCGAGGACGAAGGGTTGCTGGCGAATACCAAGGCAATGGGCGCCCACCTGATCGACAATCTCAATGCGCTGGCCGAGAAACACCAAGTGATCGGCGACGTGCGCGGCAAGGGCCTGTTCTGCGGCGCGGAACTGGTCGCGGACCGAAGCACGAAAGAGCCGATGGACGAAAAGAAGGTGGCAGCGGTCGTGGCCGACTGCATGGCGCAGGGGGTGATCATCGGCATGACCAACCGCTCGGTGCCCGGCTTCAACAACACGCTGTGCCTGTCGCCGCCCCT
>JAHELH010000285.1 GCA_024644285.1 Paracoccaceae bacterium
TCGCCAACGGCATGACCGTCTGGGAC
This sequence comes from Paracoccaceae bacterium, assembly GCA_024644285.1. Lineage (GTDB taxonomy): Bacteria > Pseudomonadota > Alphaproteobacteria > Rhodobacterales > Rhodobacteraceae > JAHELH01. The sequence goes on from JAHELH010000285.1 coordinate 27, forward strand.
GTGGCCGACGACCGCGTGGCCGAGCTGGGCGCGCGGGTCGGGGCGCTGCCCTTCGTCACGCATTGCTACGAACGCCCGCGCGCCCTGCCCGACTGGCGCTACAACCTGTTCGCCATGGTCCACGGCGCGGACCGGGACGAGGTCGAGGCGAAACGGGTCCTGATCGCCCGGCTTCTGGGCGCGGCCAGCCGGGCGGGCGACATCCTGTATTCCACGCGCATCCTGAAAAAGACCGGACTGCGCCTGCGCGAGCGGAAGGAGTAGCGCGATGTTCCGCCTGACCGAATACATGCACCAGCTGGTCCACCCGACCCCGGTCCGCACGCGGCGCGGCTCCGGGCCGGTCAAGCCGGTGGTGATCTGGAACCTCACGCGGCGCTGCAACCTGCGCTGCCGACACTGTTACACCGTCTCGGCGGACGTGGATTTCCCCGGCGAGCTGAGCCACGAACAGGCGATGGAGGTGCTGGAGGATCTGGGCCGTTTCGGCATCCCGGCGCTGATCCTGTCGGGCGGCGAACCGCTCGACCGCAAGGACCTGTTCACCATCGCCGCGCGGGCGAGACAGCTTGTGCGGATGCTGGCCCTGTCGACCAACGGCACGAAGATCCACGGCGAGAATGCCGACCGGATTGCCGAGATCGGCTTTCACTACGTGGGCATCTCGATCGACGGAATCGGCGCCACGAACGACTGGTTCCGCGGTGTGGACGGCGCCTTTGCCGACGCCCTGCGCGGGGTGCGCGCTTGCAAGGCGCGCGGCATCAAGGTGGGGCTGCGGTTTACCTTGACGCGCGACAACGGCAAGCACCTGCCCGATATCCTGAAGCTGTGCGACGACGAGGGCGTCGACAAGTTCTACCTCAGCCACCTGGTCTATGCCGGGCGCGGCGACAAGCACCGCGGCGAGGATGCCGCGCACGCGCCGACCCGCGCCGCGATGGACCTACTGATCGCGCGCGCCTGGTATGCCGCCGAGGGCGGGCCGCCGCTGGACATCGTCACCGGCAACAACGACGCGGATGCAGTGTATTTCCTGAACTGGGCGGCGCGGCATTTCGACGACGCCAAGCTGGACAATTTGCGCGACCACCTGGTCGCCTGGGGCGGCAATTCCTCGGGCGTGGGGGTAGCCAACATCGACACCCAGGGCCGGGTGCATCCCGACACCTACTGGTCGGATTACACCATCGGCTCGGTCAAAAAGACGCCGTTCTCGGAGCTCTGGACCGGCGACGACGCGATGCTGGCGCAGCTGCGGCTGCGGCCCCGGCCGCTGAAGGGGCGCTGCGGGGCCTGCCTGCACAAGGGCATCTGCGGCGGCAACACGCGGATCCGGGCGCTGCAGCTGACCGGCGATCCCTGGGCCGAGGACCCGGCCTGCTATATGACCAATGCCGAGATCGGGGTCGATGCCGCGCGCCGCGTCGCGGTCACGCCGTTTCGGGGGAAACGCCATGATCCGGCGCATCAGTTCAGCTAGCGCGTTGGCGCTCTGCGCGGCGGCCGCGCTGGCCGACCCGGCGGCGGATTACGCCGATCATTGCGCCGATTGCCACGGCGCCGGGCGGCTGGGCGCCATCGGCCCGGCGCTGATCCCGGAGACGCTGAAGCGGATGCGCGGCCCGGACCTGGAAAGCGTGATCGCCCAAGGCCGAACAGCGACGCAGATGCCCGGCTTCGGCGAAACGCTGGACGGCGACGAGATCGCCGCGCTGGCCGCCTATCTGCAGACGCCGCTGGCGGAGGTGCCCGCTTGGGGCACGGCCGAGATCATGGCGTCGCGGGCGCTGGAGGCGGGCTATGTCCCGGCGGTGCGCCCGCAATGGGATGCCGATCCTATGAACATAACCCTGGTGGTGGAGACCGGGGACCACCATGTCAGCGTGCTGGATGGCGACAGTTTCGCGGTGCTCGACCGCTTCGCCACGCCCTTTGCCGTGCATGGGGGTCCGAAATTCACCCCGGATGGCCGCTTCGTCTTCATCATGTCGCGCGACGGCTGGGTGCAGAAATACGATTTGTGGGCGCTGGCCGAGGTCGGCCGCATCCGCGCCGGGCTCAACAGCCGCAACATCGCGATCAGCCATGACGGCAGGTGGCTGGCGGTGGCGAATTACCTGCCGATGTCGCTGACGATCCTCGCGACCGAGGACCTGTCGGTGGCCCGGGTGATGGATGTCGTCGGCAAGGATGGCGAGGCCTCGCGCGTCTCGGCGGTCTACCAGGCGCCCAAACGCAAAAGCTTCATCCTGGCGCTCAAGGACGCGCCCGAGGTCTGGGAGGTCGCCACCGATCCCGACGCCGATCCGGTCTACGAAGGCTTCGTGCACAGCCGCGAGAAGGGCATGGTCGAGGGCATACCGTCCTCAGAAGGCCTGTTCGCGCGCCGCCGCATCGAAACCGCCGAACCGATCGACGATTTCTTCTTCACGCCCGACTACCGCTTTCTGATCGGTGCCGCCCGTGACGGCGCGCGCGGGGTCGTGATCAACATGCCGACCGGCGTCGAGGTCACGCAACTGCCCCTGCCCGGCCTGCCGCATCTTGGCTCTGGCATCTCGTGGATGCGTGACGGGGTGCGGGTTATGGCCACGCCGCACCTGCGCGAGGCGAAGCTGTCGATCATCGACACCCAGAACTGGGACGTCGTGAAGACCATCGACACCGACGGCCCCGGCTTTTTCCTGCGCAGCCATGAGAATACGCCCTATATCTGGGCTGATGTCTTTTTCGGCCCGAACCGCGACGCGATGCACGTGATCGACAAAGAGAGCCTGCAGATCGTGCGCACCCTGCGACCGGTGCCCGGCGCCACGGTCGCGCATGTGGAGTTCACCCGCGACGGCGCGCACGCGCTGGTTTCGGTCTGGGAGGAGGACGGCGCAGTCATCGTCTACGATGCGGCGACGCTGGAGGAAGTGATGCGCCTGCCGATGCGCAAACCATCCGGGAAGTACAATGTCTGGAACAAGATCACCTTTTCCGAGGGCACCAGCCACTGACGCGCTGATCGTGGCGCATGGCCAGCCCTCCGACCCCTGGCCGGCGGAAGCCGAGATCGCGGCGCTTGCGCAAAAGGTGGCGGCGCTGTCGCCCGGCCTCCGCGTCGGCGCGGCGACGCTGGCAGCCCCGGGGGCGCTGCAGGCTGCGCTGGCGCGATGCAGCGACCCGCCGAGGATCTATCCGCTGTTCATGAGCGACGGCTGGTTCACCGAAACCGCGCTGCCCAGGCGGTTGAACGGGGCCGGCGGCGAGATACTGGCGCCGCTGGGTTGCGATCCTGCCCTGCCGCAACTGGCCCGGGGG
>JAHELH010000034.1:0-8500 GCA_024644285.1 Paracoccaceae bacterium
CGGTCGTGGGCTCGCCCCTGATCGAGGGCGCGGGCGTGCAGGCCGAGGTGATCGACCAGATCAAGGGCGAGAAGGTCATCCACTTCGTCAAGCGCCGCCGCAAGCACGGCTCGCAGCGCACCAAGGGCCACCGCCAGCAGCTGACCCTGCTGCGGATCACCGACATCCTCGACAAGGGCGCCGACAAGTCGGGCGTCAAGGCCGCCATTGGCGCGGGATCGGTCTCGGGCGCGGCGCTGGCCGCCGCGGCGCCGAAGAAGGCCAAGGCCGAGAAGCCTGCCGTGAAAGCCGAGAAGCCTGCCGCGAAGGCCGAGAAGCCTGCCGCGAAGGCCGAGAAAACCGAAAAGCCGGCGGCCAAGGCCGAGAAAGCGGAAAAGCCGGCGGCCAAGGCCGAGAAGCCCGCCGCCAAGGGCAAGGGCGACGACCTGCAGCAATTGTCGGGCGTCGGTCCGGCGCTGGAGAAAAAACTTCACGAGGCCGGGGTGACCACCTTCGCCCAGATCGCCGCCTGGACCGACAACGACGTGGCCGAGATGGACGAGAAGCTGTCGTTCAAGGGCCGGATCGAGCGTGAAGGCTGGATCGAACAGGCCAAGAAGCTGGCCGCAGAGAAGGAGTAACATCCCATGGCACACAAGAAAGCAGGCGGTTCCAGCCGCAACGGCCGCGACAGCGCCGGACGCCGCCTTGGCGTCAAGCTCTTCGGCGGACAGCATGCGATCCCGGGCAACATCATCTTGCGCCAGCGCGGCACCAAGTGGTGGCCGGGCGAGGGCGTGGGCATGGGCAAGGATCACACGATCTTCGCCACCGTGGAGGGCCACGTGACCTTTCACAAGGGGATGAAGGGGCGCACCTTCGTCTCGGTGGCGCCGGCCTCCGACGCCGCAGAATAAGCCGGCCCGCATTTCCGCATAGCAAGGGGATCGGCGCCACCGCCGGTCCCCTTTCGTTTTTCAACGGGAGGTCCTCGTCGCGATGAGCGTGGCCATTGGCAGTTTTCTGGTCTTCGCCGCCAGCCAGGTGGGCACGCCGGGACCCGCCAACATGGCGCTGCTGGCCACAGGGGCGCGGTATGGCCTGGCCGCCGCGCTGCCCTTCGTGGCCGGGGTCGTGCTGGGCAAGCAGTTGATCATCTGGCCGATGGGCCTGGGGCTGATGGAACTGGGCGCCCGCGCGCCGGGTCTTTTCGAGGCGCTGAAATGGGCCTCTGCGGCCTATATCTGCTGGTTGGCCTGGAGAATCGCCCACCTGCGCCTGGCGCCGGGTCCCGCGGCCGTCGCCGCGCCGGGATTTCTGGCCGGTCTGTTGGTGCATCCGCTGAATCCCAAGGCCTGGGCGATGATCACAACCGGGTTCACCGCCTATGTCGCGCCGGGCACCGCCGGGCTGACCGCGACCGCGATCATCGCCGCCTGTCTGCTGGCCTGCCAGTTCGCGTTGCATCCGGTCTGGACCTGGGGCGGTGCACGGATCGCCCGGACGGTTGCAGGAACGGCTTACGAGAAATATCTGATGTGGAGCCTCGCCGGCCTGACGGTGGCCAGCGTGCTCTTCGTGCTTTTCGTGGGAGGGGAGGCATGAGTTATGTGAAATCGGTCGAGCAGCCGGTGGTTTCCGCGAAACGCTTCGCCCTGCGCCCGATCGCCATGCGCGACGTGAGCCTGCTGGACCTTTACGCCGGGGACGAGCGGGTGGCCTGGAACACCACGACTATTCCGCATCCGCTGCCGCCCGGCGCCTCGCGCGCCTATATCGAACGGGCGCAGCAGCCGGACCGTGTCGAGGATGTCTGGGTGATGGACGGCGAAGCCACGGGGCTGGGCGGGCTTCTGGGCGTGATCAGCCTGGTGCGGCTGGACCGCGAGCAGTCCGAGATCGGCTATTGGGTGGTCCCGGCCTTCTGGAACAGCGGCATCGCGTCCGAGGCGGTCGAGGCGCTGGTGGGCGCCAACCCGCAGGCCTCGAAGACGGTCTTCGCCGCGGTGTTTCAGGACAACCCGGCCTCGGCGCGGGTGCTGACCCATGCCGGGTTCGACTATCTGGGCGACGCCGAGGCCTATTCGGTGGCGCGCGGCGCGGTGGTGCCGACCTGGACCTACCTCAAACGCCAGGAATGACGCGCCCCGTGTCCGCGCGCGGGTTCGGGGGCAGGGCGTTCCGGCGATGACACGACCGCCGAGCCCGCGGACCCTCGCCACCCGGCGCCTGACGCTGCGGCCGCAATGGCAGGCCGATGCGGAGGCGCTGGTCGCCGGGCTCGGCGATTTCGAGGTGGCGCGCTGGCTGTCGCGGGTGCCACATCCCTATACCCGCGCCGATGCCGACCGGGTCCTTGCACGGCAGCGTGAAGCGCCGGCGCGAAGCTGGTCGATCTATGCCGGCGGCGCCCTGGTTGGCGGTGTCGGTCTGGAGGATCACCTCGGCTACTGGATCGCGCGGCCGCACTGGGGCCTGGGCTATGCCACCGAGGCGGCGCGGGCGGTGCTGGCGGCGCATTTCGCGGAGCATGGGGCCGATGACGTGGAATCGTCGTACATTCTGGGCAACCACGCCAGCCGCCGCGTGCTGGAGAAGCTGGGCTTCGTCGATGTCGGACCGAAAGCCATTCCCTGCCGCGCCCTCGGCCACGATGTGGCCGGGCGCGACATGCGGCTGAGCCGGGCCGGTTGGCAGCAGGCAACGGACAACTGACCTGCGGTGGGCGGGGGTGTCCTCAACTACAATTCAGGCCGGCACGACCGCCACATCTTGAGAGCGCCGCGGTTTCGGTCTATCGACCGCATTTGTCCCGCCCGAAAGCCACGCCATGAAGTTTCTCGATCTGACCAAGGTCCATGTCCGCTCCGGCTCGGGCGGCAACGGGGCTGTCAGCTTCCGGCGCGAGAAATATGTCGAGTTCGGCGGGCCGGACGGCGGCGACGGCGGCAAGGGCGGCGACGTCTGGGCCGAGGCGGTCGACGGTCTGAACACCCTGATCGACTTTCGCTACCAGCAGCATTTCTTTGCCAAGAACGGCCAGGGCGGCATGGGCAAGCAGCGCACCGGCAGGTCGGGCGACGACATCGTGCTGCGGGTGCCGGTGGGCACCGAGATCCTCGACGAGGACGAGGAGACGGTGATCGCCGACCTGACCGAGGTCGGCCAGCGGGTGCTTCTGGCTAAAGGCGGAAATGGCGGCTTCGGCAACCTGGCGTTCAAATCCTCCACCAACCAGGCCCCGCGCCGCGCCAATCCCGGCCAGCCGGGGGTCGAACGGACGCTGTGGCTGCGGCTGAAACTGATCGCCGATGCCGGGCTGGTCGGGTTGCCCAATGCGGGCAAGTCGACGTTTCTCGCCGCGGTGTCCAACGCCCGTCCGAAGATCGCGGATTATCCGTTCACCACGATCCACCCCAACCTGGGCATCGTCGGGATCGACGGCGCGGAATTCGTCATGGCCGATATCCCCGGCCTGATCGAGGGCGCGTCCGAGGGCAGGGGTCTGGGCGACCGGTTTCTGGGCCATGTCGAGCGCTGCTCGGTGCTGTTGCACCTGGTGGACGGCACGGCCGAGGACGTGGCGGCGGACTGGCGGACCGTGATCGCCGAGCTTGAGGCCTATGGCGGCGATCTGGCGGGCAAGCCGCGGATCACCGCGCTGAACAAGATCGACGCGCTGGACGACGCGGAACGCGCCGAGAGGCTGGCGCGGCTGCGCGAAGCCGCGGGCGGCGAGGTGTGGCCGATGTCGGGCGTCAGCGGCGAGGGCGTCGCGGAGGTACTGCGCGCGGTGCGCGCACGCATCCGCGCCGACCGGCTGCGGCACGCCGGGGACCGGCAGGAGGCGACGCCGTGGCGGCCCTGAAGGACGCGCGCCGGCTGGTCGTCAAGATCGGCTCGGCCCTGCTGGTCGACAAGGCCAGCGGCCAGCTGCGCGGCGACTGGTTGCGCGCACTGGCGCAGGACGTCGCGGCGATCAAGGCGCGCGGCACCGACGTGATCCTGGTTTCGTCCGGCTCTATCGCGCTGGGCCGCGCCGGGCTGGGACTGGGCGGCGACACCCTGGCGCTGGAACAGTCACAGGCGGCCGCGGCGGTGGGCCAGATCCGGCTGGCCCGTGCCTACGAGGACGCGCTTGCGCCGCACGGGCTGATTGCCGCGCAGGTTCTGGTGACGCTGGAGGACAGCGCCAACCGTCGGAGATACCTGAACTCGCGCGCCACGCTGGAGCAGCTTTTGCGGCTGGGCACGGTGCCCATCGTCAACGAGAACGACACCGTGGCCACCGACGAGATCCGGTTTGGCGACAACGACCGGCTTGCGGCGCAGATCGCGGTGACGGTGGGCGCGGACGTGCTGGTGCTGCTCAGCGATGTCGACGGGTTCTACGATGCCGATCCGCGTGTGAATAACGCGGCCAAACGCTTTGATATCGTTGAGAGAATCACCCCTGAGATCCAGGCGATGGCAGGCGACGAAGGATCGGGGCTGTCAAAGGGCGGCATGAAGACCAAGCTGATGGCGGCCAAGACCGCCACCGGCGCCGGCTGCGCCCTGGCCATCACCGAGGGCTCGGCAATGCACCCCTTGCAGGCGCTGGAGAACGGCGCGCCCTGCACCTGGTTCACCGCCACCGACGATCCGCAGATCGCGCGCAAGCGCTGGATTGCGGCGATGAAGCCGAAGGGTGAGATCGTGGTGGATGCGGGCGCCGTGCGGGCGCTTGGGCAGGGCAAGTCGCTGTTGCCGGCCGGCGTGACGGCGGTGACGGGGCGCTTCGGGCGCGGCGATCCGGTGACCATTTCGGGGCCCGGCGGCGCGCTGGGCAAGGGGCTGACCCGCTACACGGCGGACGAGGCGCGGGCGATCAAGGGGCGGCGCAGCGGTGACATCGAGGCGATTCTGGGCTATCCGGGACGCGCGGCGCTGGTGCATCGCGACGACATGGTGATCTGAGGCGCGTCGGCGGTGACCGGAGCGGTGGCAACATTCTTCGAAGAATGTTGTCCCGGCCGCCGGCCGGGAGCGGCGCGGAACGGGAAAACTGGGCGCGGGGAAAATTCTTCGAAGAATTTTGGCGCTCCGGGGGAGATGGCAATGAAGGATCAGACGGATATTCCCGCCGTTATGGCAGAGATCGGCGCCCGGGCGCGCGCCGCGGCCGCCGAACTGGCCTTCGCCGATCCGCAGGCCAAGCGTGCGGCGCTCGAGGCCGCGGCCGACGCCGTCGCCGAGCATTCCGCCGAGATCATCGCCGCCAATGCCGAGGACATGGCCTATGGCCGCGACAAGGGGCTGAGCCCGGCAATGCTCGACCGGCTGTTGCTGGACGAAGGCCGCATCGGCGGCATCGCCGACAGTCTGCGCGCGGTCGCGGCGCAGGACGATCCCGTCGGCGAGGTCATCGCCGAGTGGGACATGCCAAGCGGGCTGCACATCCGGCGCGTCCGCACGCCCCTGGGCGTGATCGGCGTGATCTATGAAAGCCGCCCCAACGTTACCGCCGACGCGGGTGCCCTGTGCCTGAAGGCCGGAAATGCGGTGATCCTGCGCGGCGGCTCGGAAAGCTTTCATTCCAGCCTTGCGATCCATGCCTGCCTGATCGAGGGGCTCAAGGCCGCGGGCCTGCCCGAGGATGCGATCCAGCTTGTGCCCACGCGCGACCGCGCCGCGGTCAGCGAGATGCTGACGATGACCGACCATGTCGACGTGATCGTGCCGCGCGGCGGCAAGGGGCTGGTGGGGCTGGTGCAGCGCGAGGCGCGGGTGCCGGTCTTCGCCCATCTCGAGGGCATCGTGCACATCTACATCGACCGCGCGGCGGACGCGCAGAAGACGCTGGACGTGGTGCTGAACGCCAAGACCCGGCGCCCCGGCATCTGCGGCGCCGCCGAGTGCCTGCTGATCCACCGCGACGTGCTCGACACGCTGGGCCGGGCCGTGGTCGGAGCGCTGGTCGACACGGGCGTGACCGTGCACGGCGATGCGGGCATGCAGGCGTTCTCGGGCGTGGTCCCGGCCACCGAGGCGGATTGGGGCCGCGAATATCTCGACATGAATATCGCCGCGAAAGTCGTTGAAAACATTGACGACGCCATTGCGCATATCCGGGAATACGGCAGCAATCACACCGATTGCATCCTGACCGAGGACGATGCCGCGGCGGCGCGGTTCTTCCAGCGGCTCGACAGCGCCATCCTGATGCGCAACGCCTCGACCCAGTTCGCCGATGGCGGCGAGTTCGGCATGGGGGCAGAGATCGGCATCGCCACCGGCAAGATGCATGCCCGCGGCCCCGTGGGTGCGGCGCAGCTGACCAGCTTCAAGTACCTGGTGACGGGGGACGGCACGCTGCGGCCCTGAGCCCCGGCCGCGCGCCCTAGAACTGGGCGTCGATCGTGTTTTCGCCGAAGACCAGCGACAGCGAGCGGCCGGCGGCCTTCAGTTCTGCCGGCAGCAGCAGGAACTGCACCTCGGAGGCCGCAATCTGGCGTTCGGCGTTGCCGCGGGACAGCACGTCCCACAGCTCGGCCCCGATCTTCATACGGTCGGATTTCGCCGCGAAGCTCCACCGGCTGTTCTGGCGCGTGACCTCGATCGCGCCGCCCCAGGGCATCGCCGTCTCTAGGCATTGCAGCATCAGGAAGGCCAGCTTGGCCTGGTCGCGGGGGATGTCGCTTTCGGGGCGCCAAGCGACCTTCAGCCGCGTGGAGCCGGTCAGGTCGCCGAGGATCGATCCGATCTCGGACGCCGACATGCTCTGGTCGGGCGAAGCGGCGCCATAGGCCACGCGGAAATACCGGATCCTGGCATTGGCGTTTTCGACGCTTTCCGATATCAACTCTAATTCAGGGCCTTTCGCCTCGCCGGTCAGGGCCAGAAGCTCGACCCCGTTGGAAATGGCGCCGAGCGGCGAGATAAGGTCATGGCATATGCGCGAACCAAGCAGCGCGGCGATATCGGGCTGGGCACTGGTCATCGGCTACTGTCCTTTGCGGGCGAAGACAACATGAGCGATCTCAACGCAATGCTCGAACCCGGCATGCTGGTGCGTCATCCGGAGAGATCCGACTGGGGACTTGGGCAGGTGCAATCCAACATCGATTGGCGCATCACCGTTAATTTCGAACATGGCGGCAAGGTGGTCATAGACGGTCGCCGCGTGGAACTTCTCGCCGTGTTTGACGTCTAGGCGCTTCTCCAATGCCTGTCGGAGAAAGGTTAACACAATCTTAAGATGTATCAATCGCAAGTTGCTACACGACTGCGTTGTGACCGGAGGGTTCAGGCGTGGGCCGTCCGCGTCCTGAGGCCGGCGCCGTTCGGCCCGCTGCGATGACGGCGGGACTGCCGCAATTCGCGCTGAAGCTGGCGCAGACCGAGGCGGAACTGCGCGCCGCGCAGGCGCTGCGCTATGAGGTCTTCGTCGCAGAGCTTGGCGGCACCGGCGCAATGGTCGATCACGAGGCGCGGCTGGAACGCGACGCCTTCGATCCGCATTTCGACCACCTGCTGCTGTTGGACCGCGCCCGCGCGCCCGACGACCAGGTCGTCGGCGTCTACCGGCTTTTGCGCGGCGACCGGCTGGAAGGGCCGGGCCGGTTCTATTCAGAGGACGAATACGACCTCGGGGTGCTGCGGGCCAGCGGCCGCAGGCTGTTGGAACTGGGCCGGTCCTGCGTGCACCGCGACTATCGCGGCGGCACGGCGATGTACGAGCTTTGGAACGGGCTGGCGGACTATGTCGTGCGCCATGGCATCGAGGTCGTATTCGGTGTCGCCTCGTTCCACGGCACCGAGCCCGCCGCCTTGGCGCAACCGCTGTCGCTGCTGCATCACCGGCACCTGGCGCCGCCCGACCTGCGCGTGCGGGCGCGGGAGAGTTCGTTTCAGCGCATGGACCTGGTGCCGGAGGCCGAAATCGACAGGCGCGCCGCGATGCTTGCCACGCCGGCGCTGATCAAGGCCTATCTGCGGCTGGGCGGGTTCGTGGGCGAGGGCGCCTGGATCGATCACGCCTTCAACACGACCGATGTCTGCCTGGTGATGGACACCACCCGGATGAACCCGCGCCAGGCGGGGCTTTACACGCGCGGGCGCGCCCGGTGAGCGTCACCTGGCGGTCCGACGACACGCCGCCCGCCGCGGCGGTCACGGCCGCCGGCTGGGCGCGGGCGGTGGCGCGCGGGGCGGTGCTGACCACGCTGATATCCGGCGGGCTGATCCTGCTGCTGCTGGTCCGCCTGGTCGAGCGGCCGCTCTGCGCCCCGCGGCGCCCGGTGACACCGTGGATCACGCAGTTCGTCTGTCGCTCGGCCTTCGTGATCCTCGGCATCGGTTACCGCACGCGCGGCCACCTGATGCGCCGGCCGGGCGCGGTTGTGGCCAATCACAGCTCGTGGCTGGACATCTTCGCGCTGAACGCGCGCAAGCGGATCTACTTCGTCTCGAAATCCGAGGTCGCGGGCTGGCCCGGCATCGGCTGGCTGGCGAAGGCGACCGGCACGGTGTTCATCTC
>JAHELH010000034.1:8600-13446 GCA_024644285.1 Paracoccaceae bacterium
AGGTGCACCCCGTCGAGGCCCAGCCGCGCCGTCAACTGGACATGCCGCTCGATCACCAGCGCGATGTCGCGGGCATGGGCGATCTCGCGCAGCCGGTCGGCGGCGCGGGCGATGCGGTCCTCGTCCGTGGTCGACAGGGCGAGGCGCAGGCAGGCGACCTCTGAGGAGTCGAGCACCGCGCAAAGGCGGTCCCCGAAGCCGGACAGTTCGATCTCGGGCGGCGTGATGAGGTAGATCTGCGGGCGTTCCTGTTCGGCCATCGGCGGCTCCGTCTGCGGGTCCGGACCGCTATAGCCCGGCCCGCGCCGCTTGGCTACTTGGCCGGCAGGCCGTCCACGAAATCGCGCGCCAGCGCCATCAGTTGCGCCCGGCGGGCATCGTCGGCCATAGCCGCGTCGCTGACATCGACCATCCCGCCCATGGGCCGGCCGGTGAATGCCATTTCTTGCGCGCCGTCGATCTGCAGCGCCCGCGCATGGTTGTCCTTGCCGACGCGGAACATGCCGCCGCCCTTGTGCACGCCGCAAAGCATGTTGCCGTTCAGCATGAAGCACAGGCCGCCGAACATCTTCTTTTCGGTGACGCCGTCCTCGTCCGAAAGGTCGCCGCGCAGGATTTCGGCGAGACCCTCGTCATAAGCCATGGCGCGCTCCTTGCCCTTGAACCGGCGCGAGCGTATCACCGCGCCGTCCCGTCCGGAAAGAGCCGATGTCCGCGCAGCCCGTTTTTGTCCTGGTGCGCCCGCAGATGGGCGAGAATATCGGCGCGGCGGCGCGCGCGATGGCGAATTTCGGGCTGGAGCGCATGCGCATCGTCGATCCGCGCGACGGCTGGCCCAACCCGAAGGCCAAGGCGATGGCGGCCGGCGCGGGGCGGGTGCTGGATGCCGCGCAGATCTGCGACACGACCGCCGAGGCGATCGCCGATTGCACGCGCATCTACGCCACCACCGCGCGCGAACGCGGCCTGACCAAGGCGGTGTTGACGCCCGAGGCGGCGATGACCGAGGCGGCGGCGGCCTGCGCGGCGGGCGAAAAGGTCGCGGTGCTGTTCGGGCCGGAACGCGCGGGGCTGGAGAACGCCGATATCGCGCGGGCGGGGGCCATCGTCTCGGTGCCGGTGGATCCGGCCTTTCCCTCGCTGAACCTCGCGCAATGCGCGCTGCTGATGGGATACGAGTGGCGGCGGCAATCCGCCACGGTCGAGGCGCCGCGCGCGGCCGGGCCGGCGGCGAGCGCGCTGGAGATCGAGAAGCTCGGCGATCACTACGAGGAGACGCTCGAGCGGGCGGGCTTCTTCTTTCCCGAGAAGAAAGCCGCCTCGATGCGGCTTTCCTTGCGCAACATGTGGTCGCGGCTGCCGCTGACCCGGGCAGAGGTGCGGATCCTGCACGGCATCCTGCGGCAGGTGGTGCGCTGGAAAGAGCGCGGCTAAATCCGGGCGCGCAAGAATTTTCGAGAATTCCTGGCCCAAATTCTTCCAAGAATTTTGCCCGCCCGCACGGCGGCTGGCCGCACTTGCCCCCGCAATCCGGCGCGCCTAGTTTGGCCGCGAACCCGTGGTCGGAGCGAGTGCATGAGCAAGAAACGCAGCCTGTTCGAAGAGGTCGGCGCCGAGAAGTCCGCAGCCCCCGTGCCGCGGGGCACGGGCGGCATCGACGCCGCCCCGCGCGGCGCGCGCCGCGCGATCCGCGCCTGGCTGATCGCGCTGTTCGCACTGGTCGTGATTATGATCGCAGTGGGCGGGCTGACGCGGCTGACAGATAGCGGGCTCAGCATCACCGAGTGGCGCCCGGTAACTGGCGCGCTGCCGCCGCTGAACGCCGCCGATTGGCAGGCGGAGTTCGAAAAGTACAAGAACATCCCGGAATACCAGCTGCAGAACCGGGGGATGAGTCTGCAGGAGTTCAAGGTGATCTACTGGTGGGAATGGGGCCATCGTCAGCTTGGCCGGCTGATCGGGCTGGTCTGGGCGGCGGGCTTCGGCTTTTTCGCGCTGACCCGGCGCATCCCGCCAAGCTGGACCGGCCGGCTTCTGGCCCTCGGCGTTCTCGGCGGGTTGCAGGGCGCCATCGGCTGGTGGATGGTGGCCTCGGGCCTGGGCGACGGGCGTCTCGACGTGGCGCCCTATCGCCTTGCCACGCATCTGGGGCTGGCCTTCCTGATCCTCGGCCTGATCGCCTGGTTCGCGCTGCAGCTTGGGCGCAGCGAGCGCGATCTGATGCAGGCGCGCCGCGCCCGCGAGCCGGGGCTGATGTGGCTGGGCAACGGGCTGATCGCGCTCGCCTTCCTGCAGATCCTGATCGGAGCGCTGGTGGCGGGACTCGACGCGGGACGCAACTATGTCGACTGGCCGCTGATGGCCGGCGGCCTGACCCCGCCCGACATGTGGCAGATCAAGCCGGCCTGGCGGAACCTGTTCGAAAACGACGGCACCGTGCAGTTTCTTCACCGGATCGCAGGGTATGCGCTGTTCCTTTTCGGTCTTTTCGTGTGGTGGCGGGCGAAGGCCAGCGCACATACCGCCACGCGCCGGGCCTTCGACTGGGTCGCGGTCATGATCTTCGGACAGGTGGTGCTGGGGATCGTGACGGTGATGCTGTCCGCGCCCTGGCACGTGGCGATCCTGCATCAGCTGACCGCCGTGCTGGTCTGGGTGCTGATCCTGCGCGCGCGGCTTCTGGCGCAATATCCCCATGCGCAGTCGGTTCGGGACCGCTGATGACGGCCTATGACGAGCTGATGGCGTTCCAGCGCGAGACCCGGGCGCTGGCGCTGATCGCCGGGCGGCTGGGCTGGGACCAGGAAACCGTTATGCCGCGCGGTGCGGCGCGGCAGCGCGGCGAGGAAATGGCGGCGATCGAGAGCGTGCTGCATGCGCGGCGGATCGATCCGCGCCTCGGCGACTGGCTAGAGAAGATCGACGGGCCGGCGCTGGATGACACGGCGCGCGCCAACCTGCGGCTGATCCGGCGCGATTACGACCGCGCGCGCAAGGTGCCGGCACGGCTGGTGACAGAGATCGCTCGGACCGTCAGCGTCGCGCAGGGCATCTGGGCGCAGGCGCGGGCGGCCGAGGACGTGGCATCCTTCCTGCCGACGCTGACCCGGGTGCTGGCGCTGAAACGCGAGAAGGCGGCGGCGCTGGCCGGGGATGGCGATCTTTACGACGCTTTGCTGGACGGCTACGAGCCCGGGGCGACCGGGGCGGGGCTGGCCGGAATGTTCGGCCGCCTGCGTCCGCGCCTGGCGGCGCTGCGCGACCGCGCGATGGGCGCGGATCACCAGCCGGGCGGGTTGTCGGGCCGGTTCGACGAGGCCACGCAGCTGGAGTTGAGCCGCGAGCTTGCGGGCGCCTTCGGCTATGATTTCGAGCGCGGCCGGATCGACAAGGCGGTGCACCCGTTCTCCTCGGGCTCTGCCGACGACGTGCGCATCACCACCCGCACCGTGCCCCATGACCCGTTCAATTGCCTCTATTCCACCATCCACGAGGTGGGCCACGCCACCTACGAGCAGAACATCGACGCCACCCACGCGCTGACGCCGGTGGGACAGGGGGTCTCGATGGGCGTGCACGAAAGCCAGAGCCGGATCTTCGAGAACCAGATCGGCCGCAGCCGGGCCTTCGCGGGCCACCTGTTCCGGCGGATGACCGCGCTCTTCGGCGAAATCGGCGTGGCGGATGCGGAGGCCTTCTATGGCACCGTGAACCGGCTGGCCAAGGGCTACATCCGCACCGAAGCCGACGAGGTGCAGTATAACCTGCACGTCCTTCTGCGCTTTGACCTGGAGCGCGACCTGGTCTCTGGCAAGCTGGAGGTCGCGGACCTGGAAGAGGGCTGGAACACCCGGTTCGCCGCCGATTTCGGCTATGCGGTGGACAAGCCGTCCAATGGTGTTCTGCAGGACGTGCACTGGGCGGTGGGGCTGTTCGGCTATTTCCCGACCTACACGCTGGGCAACGTCTATGCCGGCTGCCTGCATCACGCGCTGCGGCGGGCCGAGCCCGACCTCGACACCCAACTGGACCGGGGCGACATCTCGGCCGCCACCGGCTGGCTGCGCGACAACCTGCAGCGCCACGGCGGGCTGCGGGAGCCGCGCGAGACCATTCGGCACGCGTGCGGCTTCGCGGTGAGCGAGGCGCCGCTGCTCGACTACCTGGAGGCGAAGTTCACCGAGATCTACCGGCTGTGACAGCATCCGGCCCGCCATTGGACGACGGCGACGGGCCGGGCGATGCGCTGGCGGTCTGGCTGCTCGCCCTGGGCCAGACGCTGGGCTACGCGGCCTTCTATTACAGCTTCGGCGCCCTGATCGTGGCGCTGGAGGCGGGAACCGGCTGGAGCAAGGCGCAGCTGTCGCTGGGGCCGGCGCTGACGCTGGTGGTTTCGGCGCTGGCCGCGCCGCTGGCCGGCCGGCTGGTCGATGCGGGCCACGGTGCCCGGCTGCTCTGGGGCGGGGCGGCGTTCGGCGGCCTGGCGCTGGCGGGGCTGAGCACGTCCTCAGCGCTGCCGGTCTATCTGTTGTTCTGGGCGTTGGTCGGTCTGGCTCATGCGGCGAGCCTCTACGAGGTCTGCTTCGCCTTCCTGACCCGGCGGCTGGGCGCGGCGGCGCCGGCGGCGATCGTGCGGGTGACGGTGCTGGCAGGCTTCGCCTCGGCGCTGGCCTTCCCGCTGGGCACCGGCGTCGCGGAACTGGCGGGATGGCGCGGCGCGGTGCTGGTCTTCGCCGTGCTGATGATCGGCGTGGCGGCGCCAGTCAACTGGGTGGCGGGCGCGCGCCTGCGGCGGCGCGCGCGGGCAGGCAGCGGCGCAGCCGCGCCCGAGCCCGGCGCGCTGAAG
>JAHELH010000286.1 GCA_024644285.1 Paracoccaceae bacterium
TGACGGTACTGGATGCCGTGCCCGCCGAACAGCACGACGGAATAGCCGTCGCGGCGGTCGCTGTCGTCGAAGTCCCAGGTGCCGTTCGCATAGAGCCCGATCAGCGCCTCGACCCAGGGGCGGCCGCCGTAGAGGTCCGGCCACTGGTCGGCGAAGCGCAGGTGCACCTCGATGATCCGGGCGCCGATGGTCTCGAAATTCACCATGCCGGTGTAATCGGAGAGGTGTTTGGCGATCCAGTCGCCGCCGTATTGCTCGATTTCGGGCCGCGCCTCGGCCAGCACGACCCAGTGGTCGAACATGCCGCCCTCCAGCGGCGCGCCGAAGGTATGCCGCCACCATTTCGCCTGTCCGTCGACCACCGCGATGTCGGTCGAGATGTGCTCGCCTTCGAGGATCGGCATCCAGGCATGTCCCGGGCGCTGGGCGGCCTTGTATTCGCGCAAGCTGCGCAGCGGGCGGCTGCCGGTGCCCATGCCGCGCAGGTTGAAGACGGGTTTCGAGAAGACCGGAAAGGACGGCGGCTCGATGCCGTGCGGGCCGCAGACAAAGCCCTGGCTCTCGGCCACGCTCAGCTTGTTGTAGACCCAGCGGTGCTTCGGGAACCATTGCCACGCGTCGCCGTCCTCGGTGGGCACGTTGACGCCTTCGGGGCAGTCGGCGCCTTCGAAATATTGCAGGCGCCAGGGATCGGCTTCGCAGACGGGCATGGCTCAGTGTCTCCGGTTCGCGCGCAAATTCAAGGGCCGTGTGGCGGTCATGCGAAGTGTACCAGAAACGTCCCGATGCAGCGCCGGAAGCCGGCCTCGAAGTCGCCATCGCCGAGGTGATAGACGCTCTCGAACGAGATCGCGCCGTCATAGCCGTCGTCGCGCAGGGCCTGTGCCAGTGGCGCGAACTGGTCGGCCAGCTGGCCCTTGCCCATCTCGCGCACCTCGAGCGTGGCGCGCGGGGTGTCGACCTGCACGTCCTTGATGTGGACATGCCCGAGATAGCCGTCCTTGACTTCCTCGTAGCCGTCCGGCCAGGCGCGTTCGTGGCACCAGCAATTGTTCGCCGGGTCCCACAACACCTTGAGGACGTCCTTGGCATCCAGGTCGTCGATCAGGCGGCGCGCGGTATAGTTGGAATTGACCATCGTGCCGTTGCCGGTCTCGACGACCAGCGTCACGCCCTCGGCGCGGGCGAGATCCGCCGCCGGCGCGACCAGCGGCAGCATCGCGTCCCAGGCGCCGTGGGCGACGTTCCACTTTTCGGCGCCGTGGCTGCCCCAGAGGATCTGCTCCTTCTTCGGCGTCATGATCCGCACCAGCGGGCTGCCCACCACATGCGCCATGTCGATGACCCGCTTCAGCGCGTCCAGGTGGCGGGTGTGCAGGTCGTCGCCGGGCCGGTTGTCCTTGGTCATCCCGGCGAAGACGTGGCGGCTGAGGCACGAGACCGGCTTGCCGCGGTCGCGCAAGAGCGCGTCGATCTCGCGGATTTCCTGCGCAGAGTGTTCGCCGACCTCCTTCTCGCCCACGAATTGCAGCTCTGCATGGGTCAGGCCGAACTCGTCCATCACGTCGACGGCGTGGGCCAGGTCGCGGCTGATGCCGTCGCAGATGACGCCCAGGTTCATTGGCATGTCCTCCTTTGATCCGGGGCAAGGCGCTTCGAAGCGCCTTGGCGGGCCTTGCAAGGCCCGCAAGCAAGCGGTTTCGAAACCGCTTGTTTCAAGCTGCTTCGAAGCGGCTTTCCGGCGCTCACCGGTGCAGTTCCGACCCGACGATCTCTTCGATCACGCGGGTGCAGATCCAGTTGTCGCCGTCGGGGTATTTCGTGCGCCCGGCGGTGAAGATCTGCATCGCCGCGGCGGCGGTGTGCATCGGCACGCCCATTTCCTCGGCAAAGCCCATCGAGATCGTCAGGTCCTTGTGCATCGTGTTGATGTGGCTGCCGGTGCCCTTGAACTGCCGGTCGATGATCTTCTGCAGCGCGTTCGAGGTGATGCCGCAGCCGCCCGACGAGGTCGAGACCACGTCGTAAAGCACCTGGCCCGAGACGCCCGCCTTGGCGGCCAGCGCCGCGGCCTCGAAGGTGGCCGAGAACATCGCGCCCAGAAGCGATTGCAGGATCGCCTTGACGGTCTGGCCGTCGCCGGGGCGCGTGCCGACGCGGTGGATCGAGGCCGAGACCGCCTGCATCACCGGCGCGAAGTCGTCGAGCACGGTGTCCGGCGCGGCGGCCATCATCGTCAGCGTGCCGTTCTGTGCGCCGGGAAAACCGCCCGAGACCGGCGTGTCGATCAGGTGGATGCCGGTGTCCTCCATCGCCGCGCCGATCTCGCGCGCCTCGCGCGGCTTGATGGTGGCTGACAGGATGACCGCGCCGCCCTTGGGCATGTGGCCGACCAGCCCGTCGGGCCCCAGGATCACCTGCTTTGCCTGGTCGCCGTTCATCACCATGACGAACACCGCGTCGGCATTGGCTCCGACATCGGCGGCGCCGGAGGCCGGGCGGCCGCCACGTTCCTCGAAGGCTTTCATCCGGGCCGCGATCAGATCGTGGCCGGTCACCTCGAACCCCGCCTTCAGCAGGTTCTTCGCCAGGCCAGAGCCCATGTCGCCCAGCCCGATCACGCCCGTCCGCTGCATCGCCGTCTCCCCCTGGCTGCCCGCCATTCCCATCTGCGCCGGCACCCGGCGCGATTGCGGCCTACGCGCGGTCCGGCCGCATCGTGACCTCGAGCGGTTCGTGCTCGTTCGTCTCGTGGATCGTCACATCGCGGCGGACCGTGGCGAAGCCTTCCAGTTCCAGGTTCAGCTCGTAGGTGGCGGGGGCCAGGTCCTCGAAGACCATGCGGCCGTGGGCGTTCGACACCTCGGTGCGCTCGTCGATGCGCCCGCCATGCAAAGAACCGTTCACCCCGGGCAAGGGCGCGCCGTCGGCATCGGTCAGGCGTACCTCGATCTCGGCATGGGAAATGGCACCGGTCTCCATCGCGTCCTCCTGTGGGTTGGGCGAAGCCTAGAAGCGCGCCTTCGATTCGGAAAGCCCGCCCGCTTGACCCCGGCGTGGCGGGCAGAGACAGTCGGGCCATCGCCTGACCGGGAGGAGCCGCCATGACCCACATACTCGCCATCGACCAGGGCACGACCTCGAGCCGGGCCATCGTGCTGGACGGCGAAATGGGCGTCGTGGCCTCGGCGCAGCAGGAGTTCACCCAGCATTTCCCGGCCTCGGGCTGGGTCGAGCACGACGCCGGCGATCTGTGGTCCACGGTGCTGGAGACCTGCCGCGACGCGCTGAAGAAGGCCGGCGTCGCGGCGTCG
>JAHELH010000287.1 GCA_024644285.1 Paracoccaceae bacterium
TGGATCTGGACTGGAAGCGGCTGGCCGATCCCGACACCACGCTGGTGATCTACATGGGCGCCGCCAATATCGGCCAGATCGCGCTGCGCCTGATCGCCGAGGGCATGCCGCAGGGCCTGCCGGTCATGGCGATCGCCAACGCCACCACCCCGCGCGAGGCGCGGCTGTTCTCGCGCCTCGACCGGATCGCGCTCGATCTGCGCGGCTGGACGGTCGACGGCCCGGTGCTGTTTTTCGTCGGCCATGTCGTGTCACTTAGTTCGGCACCGGGCGCCGTCATTCCCGACATGGCGCGCCATCTGGAGGCGGTGGCGCATGCGTAGCCTGGCCTTCATCATTGCGCTGGCGGGCGCGGCGTGGGGTGGCGACGCCACCCCGGACGCGGCGGCGCTGAAGCGGCTTGTGCACCAGGATTGCGGGTCCTGCCACGGGATCACGCTGAAGGGCGGTCTGGGTCCCGACATCCGGCCGCAGACCCTTCCGCACTACACGCCGGAGGACCTGAAGGCGCTGATTCTCGACGGCGTGCCCGGCACGCCGATGCCGCCCTGGCGGCCGCTGATCACCGAGGACGAGGCCGAGTGGATCGCGCGCTACCTGCTGGAAGGGGACGCCTCGTGAGGCGGCTGGCGATCATTGCGGCAGGTCTCATCTGGGCCACCGGGGCCTTGGCGGACGAAATCCGCGCCACCGGTGATCTGGGCCTGATCGTCGAGCGCGAGACCGGGTCGCTGCTGCTGGTCGACCAGTCCGAGCGCGCCGCGATCAGCCGGATCGAGGGGCTGGGCGATCTGAGCCACGCCAGCCTTGTCTACTCGCCCGACCAGCGCTTTGCCTACGTCTTCGGGCGCGACGGCGGTCTGACCAAGGTGGACATCGTCACGCAATCCATCGCCGCCCGCATCATCCAGGCCGGCAATTCCATCGGTGGCGCGATCTCCGACGACGGTCGGCTGGTGGCGGTGTCGAACTACGAGCCGGGCGGCGTGCGGGTGTTCGACGCCGAGACGCTGGAGATAGTGGCGGACATCGCCACGGGGTCGAAGACCATCGGGCTGGTCGACGCGCCGGGGCGGCGCTTCGTGTTCTCGCTATGGGAGGCGGGCGAGACCTGGATCGCCGATCTGTCCGGCGCGGAGCCGGTCGTGACGAAGATCGCGGGCATCGGCGACCGGCCTTATGACGCGCTGATCACCGGCGACGGGCGGACCTATGTCGCGGGGCTGTTCGGCGAGGATGGCCTGACTGCGCTGGACTTGTGGGACACCGCGCCCGAGCCGGTGCGGGTGCTGCCGGGCTATGGCCGCGGGCAGCAGGACCTGCCGGTCTACAAGATGCCGCATCTGGAGGGCTGGGCCCAGGCGGGCGGCGAGTTCGTCCTGCCGGCGGTGGGCCATCACCAGGTGCTGTGGGTCGACGCGGACAGCTTCGCCGAGACCGGGCGCACGCAAACCCACGGCCAGCCGGTCTTTGCCATGGCGCGGCCCGACGGGCGGCAGGTCTGGGTCAACTTCGCGCATCCGCTGAACGACACGATCCAGGTGATCGACAGCGTCAGCAAGCAGGTGATCCACGAGCTGACACCCGGCCCCGCCGTGCTGCACATGGAATTCACGCCGCGCGGGCACGAGGTCTGGGTCTCGGTCCGCGATGCCGGGCGCGTGCTGGTCTACGACACCCGGACCTTCGAGCAACTGGCCGAGATCGAGGCGGTCAGCCCCTCGGGGATCTTCTTCACCGCGCGGGCGCACAGGACGGGGCTGTGAGGATGGACCTCATCACCGACCCGCTGGACGCGCGCCTGCTTGATGAATGGCAGCGCGACTTTCCGGTGGCGCCGCGGCCCTTCGCGGTGATCGGCGCGGCGCTGGGGATCGGCGAGGCCGAGGTGCTGGCGCGGCTGCAGCGGATGCAGGCGGCGGGGCGCATCACCCGCGTCGGCGGCACCTGCGCGCCAAACACGGTGTCGGCCAGCACGCTGGCGGCCATCGCCGCGCCGCCCGAGCGGGTCGAGGAGGTGGCGGCGATCATCGGCGCCGAGCCGGGCGTGAACCATTCCTATCTGCGCGAGCACGAGATCAACCTGTGGTTCGTTGCCACCGGCCCGGACCGGGCGCATGTCGACGGCGCGCTGGCGCGGATCGGCGAGCGCAGCGGGCTGAAGGTGCTCGATCTGCGGCTGGTGCGGCCGTTCAACGTCGATCTGGGGTTTTCGCTGTCGGGCAAGACCGGCGCCCTGCCCGCCGCCCGCCGCGCGGATCCCAGCGCCATGCGGCCCGGCGACCGGCAGGTGCTGCAGGCGCTGACCAGCGGGATGGACCTTGTCGCGCACCCCTACGCGGCCATTGCCGCAGGCCTGGGCCGCAGCGAAGCCGAGGTGCTGGACCGCATCGCGGCGCTGTCGGAGGCCGCGGTGATCGCCCGGCTAGGCGTCATCGTCCGGCACCGGGCGCTGGGCTGGTCGGCGAACGCAATGGTGGTCTGGGACATCGCGCCCGAACGGATCGACGCCGCCGGCCCGCGCCTGTCGTCGCATCCGGGCGTCACCTTGTGCTACGAACGCACGCCAGCGCCGGGCGTCTGGCCCTACCGGCTGTACTCGATGATCCACGCGCGGTCGCGGTCCGAGGCGATGGACGTGCTGTCGGGCGCCGCGGACCTGCCGGAGTTGCGCGGCGTGCCGCACCGGGCGCTGTTCTCGGTCAAGTGCTTCCGGCAGACCGGCGCGCTGATTTCACTGAACAAGGAGAGTGCCGCATGAGCCTCGACGCAACCGACCGCGCGGTGCTGAACCGCCTGCAAGAAGATCTGCCGCTGGTGCCCCGGCCCTTCGCCGCCGTCGCGGCGGAGTTGGGGCTGAGCGAGGCGGACCTGCTGGCGCGCGTTGCGCGGTTCCGCGAAGAGGGTCTGATCACGCGGTTCGGCCCGTTCTTCGATGCCGAGGCGATGGGCGGGGCGTTCTGCCTGTGCGCGATGGCGGTGCCGGTGGACCGGTTCGAGGAGGTCACGCACCTGGTCAACGCGCATCCCGAGGTGGCGCATAATTACGCACGGTCGCACACTCTGAACATGTGGTTCGTGCTGGCGACCGAGGACGCCGCCGGGATCGCCGCCGCGGCCGACGCCATCGAGGCAGAGACCGGGCTGCGGGTGCTGCGGTTCCCCAAGCTGCAGGAGTTCTTCATCGGCTTCCGGGTGGCGGCATGAGACTGGATGCCACGGACCGCCGCATCGTCGAGGCGACCCAGCAGGGCCTGCCGCTGACAGCCGCGCCCTATGCCGA
>JAHELH010000035.1 GCA_024644285.1 Paracoccaceae bacterium
GGCCGGTCAGCCACTCGATCCGTCTCGCCGGCAACATGATGGCCGGTCACGCGGTCATCAAGGTGTTCGCGGCTTTCGCCGCGCTGGCGGTCATCTCGCCGCTGTCGATCCTGGCGATCACCGCGATCTACGCGCTGGAGACGCTGGTGTCCTTCATCCAGGCCTATGTCTTCGCGATCCTCACCTGCGTGTACCTCAAGGACGCGCTGCATCCGCATCATTGACCGGCCGCGCGCCGCGTCGCAACGCAACGTAGAAATTCCATCGTAAGGAGAAAGATCATGGAAGGCGATATCGTACAAATGGGCGCCTATATCGGTGCCGGCCTGGCCTGCACGGGCATGGGCGGCGCCGCCGTCGGTGTGGGCCACGTCGTCGGCAACTACCTGTCGGGCGCCCTGCGCAACCCGTCGGCCGCCGGCGGTCAGATCGCGACGATGTTCATCGGTATCGCGTTCTCCGAGGCGCTGGGGATCTTCTCGTTCCTCGTCGCGCTTCTCTTGATGTTCGCGGTCTAGGGCGCCTGAAACACCTCCTTATGGCGAGGCGGGTCAGCTAGACCGGCCTCGCGCCGAGACGTTTCAAGGGGACCGACATGGCGACAGAAACAGAAACCCACGCAACGGACGGCCTGGACCACACGGCCGAGCCGATCGGCTCTTGCGTCGATGCCGGCGGCACCGCCATCGGCATGCCGCAGCTGTGCATGGAGTGGTTCCCCAACCAGATCTTCTGGCTGGTGGTCACGTTGGTGGTCATCTACCTGATCCTCAGCCGGGTGGCGCTGCCGCGGATCGCGTCGGTTCTGGCCGAACGGCAGGGCACGATCACGAATGACATCGCGGCGGCCGAAGAACTGAAGATGAAGGCGCAGGATGCCGAGGCGGCCTATAACCAGGCGCTGGCCGATGCCCGCGCCGAGGCCGGCAAGATCATCGCCACGGCGAAGGCCGAGATCCAGGCGGAACTGGACGCGGCGCGCGAGAAGGCGGATGCAGAGATCGCGGCCAAGGCGGCGGAATCCGAGAAAGCCATCGCCGATATCCGCGCCACCGCCTTGGACAGCGTGCGCGAGGTTGCGCGCGAAACCGCGGGCGATATCGTCGCGGCGATGGGCGGCAAGGCCGACGAAAAGGCGGTCGAGACCGCCGTCGCGGCGCAGATGAAAGGATAGACGATGCGGACGCTTTCCTTATCTCTGGCGCTATTCGCTTCCCCGGCGCTGGCCGCCGAGGGCCCGTTCATCTCGCTGGGCAATACCGACTTCATCGTGCTGCTGGCCTTTCTGCTGTTCATCGGCGTGCTGGTCTATCTCGGCGTGCCGGGCATCCTGGGCCGGATGCTGGACAAGCGGGCGGAAAACATTCGCCAGGAGCTGAACGAGGCCAAGGCGCTGCGCGAAGAGGCGCAGACGGTTCTGGCTAGCTACGAGCGCAAGCAGCGCGAGGTGCAGGAGCAATCCGAGCGCATCATCGAGCACGCCAAGCAAGAGGCGCAGCTGGCCGCCGAGCAGGCCAAGGAAGACCTCAAGCACACCATCGCCCGGCGCATCCAGGCGGCGCAGGACCAGATCGAATCCGCCCAGGCCAAGGTGGTCAAGGAAGTGCGTGACGAGGCGATCAAGGTGTCGGTCGCGGCAGCGCGAGAGATCATCGCCAAGCAGATGACCGCGGCGCAGGGCAACAAGCTGATCGACGAATCGATCGAGACGGTCTCGGCCAAGCTGCACTGACCGGGGTCACCTTTCCGGACATGAAGAACCCGGCCCGTCGCGGCCGGGTTTTCTGTTGCGCTACTTTCCGTCAGCCGCGCTGCTTTTCGTGTTCCAGCCGTTGCCGGGCGATGGCCTCGTTGCGCTCGGTCTTCTGCTGCGCGACCAGGGCAGCCTCGACGTAATCCATGTGATCGTGCAGCGCTTGCCGGGCGCCGTCGCGGTCGCGGGCCTGGATGGCCGAATTGATCGCGCGGTGCTGGTCCAGGAGATGGCCGCGCGTGGTATATTGGCGGAACATGACCTGGCGATTGTAGAACACGCCTTCGCGCAGCATCTGAAACATCGACCGCATCATCTGAAGCATCAGCACGTTGTGGCTGGCCTCGATGATCGCCAGGTGAAACTCGGCGTCCAGCGCCGCCTCTTGCGCGGGGTCGCGGCGGGCATGCGCGGCTTCCATCTTGGCAAAGACGGCGTCGATGACCTGAAGGTCGGTATCCGAGCCCAGCCGGGCGGCGCGTTCGGCGGCCAGCCCCTCGATGTCGCGCCGGAACGCGATGTAATCGAACACCGCCTCGGAATGCGACGAGAACAGCCGGACCAGGGCCGGTGAGAAGGCCGAACCCAGCACGTCCGCGACGTAGATGCCCGAGCCCATCTTGCTGACCAGCAGACCACGGTCCTGCAAGTCGGCGATGGCCTCGCGCAGGCTGGGGCGCGACACGCCCATCATTTCCGAGAGATCGCGTTCCGAGGGCAGACGCTCGCCCGAGCGCAGGATTCCGCGCAGGATCAGCAGTTCGATCTGCCGGATGATGGCTTGCGCCAGCTTCTCCGATTGAATTTTCTCGAACGTCATTCGGGCACGGGCATTTGCAAAATTGGTCAAGTCATATGACCGAAGCTGCAATTGCACAACGGAAAAGGGCCGGATGGCGACATCCGGCCCTTTTGAAACGCTATGGCGCGGGTCAGCCCGTGGGCCGGATCGTGATGTCCACGCGGCGGTTCTGGGCACGGCCCTCGACCGTCAGGTTCGAGGCAATCGGCGCGTCCTCTCCGCGGCCGAAGGCTCGGATGCGCCGCGGCGCCACGCCGTTGTTGATCAGGATCGAGGCGACCGATCCGGCCCGCCGTTCGCTGAGGTCCTGATTGTAGGCGGCGCTGCCGGTATTGTCGGTATGTCCCACGACCTGGATGGTCGATCCGGGATAACGCTGCAGGCTGCCGGCCAACACACCCAGGTCGCTGCGCAGCGACGGGTTTACCGAGGCGCTGTCGACGGCGAACAGGATGTCCTGCGGCATCCGCACGACAAGGTGGTCGCCGTTGTTGATGATCTGGATGCGGCCGTTCGAGAAGTCGCGCTGCAACTCGGCGGCCTGCTGATCGAGGTTGTAGCCGATGGCGGCGCCGACGCCGGCGCCGACGACCGCGCCGATCGCGGCGCCACGGCGGCGTTCCTCTTCGCTGCTGCCAAGGGCAGAGCCGGCCACGGCGCCCACCAGGCCGCCGATCAGCGCGCCTTCGCCGGTGCGCTGGCGGGGACCCGCGGTTTGCTGGGTCGGCGGTGTACAGGCCGTCAGGGCCAGCGTGGCCGCGGCAGCGGTAAGCAGTGTCGATTTCATGTGCATGGGGTATTTCCGTATTCAGGGAAAGGAGCGCGGGATTGCATCAGGATATAGGCAATTAAACGCCGCATGTAAGCCCCTAGTTCCCTGCCGGATCAGCAAAAAGCCGCCAGCAACTCCTAGCTCGCCGCGTCGCGCCTTGCCGCCTCGTAGGCCAGCATCGCGCGCTTGACCGGCAGGCCCCAGTGATAGCCGCCCAGACCGCCCGACTTGCGCAGCGCGCGGTGGCAGGGGATCAGCCAGCTGACCGGGTTTCGGCCGACCGCCGTTCCCACCGCACGCACGGCACGGGGATTTCCGACCGCCTGGGCGATCTCGGAATAAGTGGTGACTTGGCCCGAAGGAATATTCAGCAGCGCCTCCCAGACCTTGATCTGGAACGGCGCGCCGATCAGGTGCAGCCGGCTTTCGCCGCGCATCGCCAGCGCCGCGTCGACCC
This sequence comes from Paracoccaceae bacterium, assembly GCA_024644285.1. Taxonomy (GTDB): domain Bacteria; phylum Pseudomonadota; class Alphaproteobacteria; order Rhodobacterales; family Rhodobacteraceae; genus JAHELH01. Next base: position 3,785 of record JAHELH010000035.1, read on the forward strand.
AGGGCGCGATGGCGTCCGCGTCCTCGACATACGTCGCCTCGGGCCAGCGGGCGCGCAGGTCGTCCATCGCGGCGGCCTCTCCGGTTTCCTCGGCGAAGGCCAGGCCGCACAGGCCGCGGTCGGTGCCCATCGCCAGGGCCTTGCCGAACGGGCTGTCGAACCAGCCGTAGCGGATCGTCAGCCCCGCGCCGGCCCGGGCGAATTCGCCGGGGCTCATCGCCTCCCACCGCAGGAACAGGTCGTGCAGCCGGCCAGAGCCCGACAGACCGACCTCGACGGCGGTGTCGAGCGTGGTGAACCGGTCGCGCAGCAATGTCTTGGCGTGGTCCAGCGTCAGGTATTGCTGGTAGCGCTTGGGCGAGACGCCGACCCAGCGGCTGAACACACGCTGGAAATGCGCGGGGCTCATGTGCATTTCCGCGGCCAGATCGTCCAGCGCCAGCGGCTCGGGGCCGGCGCCGTCGATCAGGTCGATGGCGCGGCGAATGACGGCGAAGTGGTAGGCACTGGGGTGACTTTGTTCGGTCATGGCTCGGGTCCTCTTTGGACCAGATCTACGCCAGCCGCCGCCGTGTTTCGACCCGTATCTTGCGGGTTTTGCCGTCAGGCCGCGGTGCGCCGTGGCTGCGCGCCGGCCCGGTCGCGCAGATTGCGCAGCAGACCGGTTTCCCAGTCTGCAAGGCAGGGGGCTGCGGATCGTGCGTGCCGGATCCCCTGGGGCGGCGGCGCATCCATGCGGGACAGCCGCGCCGCGGTCCCGGAATCGAGACACAGGCTGTCGCACCAGACATCTCCGGCGCGCAGGATCACATGGCTGTCGAAGAGCAGGGTGAAATAGGTCAGACCGGAAGGGGTTGCGGCCATGCTGCCCGGCCCGGCCAGATCTCCGGCCCGCGCCAGCGCGGCGTCAAAGCCGAAATGCAGGCTTACCGCCGCGCCGGCCAGCAGAACCCGTGTCGCCGGGGCGACCAGTACGCTTGGCGCGGACGCGCGCGGCGCCCGATCCGGCGTCAGGGTCACCGGCTTCAGGTCGGGACGCATGCTCAGCAGGCGCTGGTCCAGGCGGGTGCGGCCGATCCAGCGCAGCGGCTGCAGGCCGTGGCCGCGGGTCATGATCTGGTCGCCCGGGGCCAGGCATTCGACCGGTATGTCCCCGTCAGCTGTCGCGATGGGGGTTCCGGGGCCGAAGCCAGCCAGACCGGGCGGCCCGTCCCCATGCAGCGCGTCGTCGCGGACGCGGTATCGGATGCCGGGCGTCAGCCGTTCGCTCGGCAGGCTGCAGACGGGCCGGTGATCGATTTCGAGCAGATCGAGCAGGATGCATTCGCCGTCCGGTCCTGCCAGCATCATCCGCCGGGTCACCAGGGCGTGCCCGGCATGGAGCGGGGTGCCATCCAAGCTGCGGATTTGCGCGATGTCCGGATCGAACGGATCGCCCCAACCCGCGGCGTCGCCGGCGCTGTGGCCCAGCATTCCGCCGCCTTCGATGTCGAGGCAATGGTGCCGCGGATCGAAATCCGGCCGCAGGCCGAAGGTATCGCTATCGCTGTCATATCTCAGCGCATCGGGCGCATAGGCAAGGGGCATCGCGGTCGCTCCGGCCAGTCCGGCCGAACCTGCCGCAGAAAGCGGAAATATCCGGTTAAGCGGCGCGAATTTCGCGCGGCGGAGGCAGTTTTGCGCAGTGCTGTCCTTGCCCATCGCGACGCGTGACGGCATACGGGCGCGCATGGCCAGCCAACGCGACTATCACACGATCCACGAGATCTTCACGCGGTTCCGGAACGCCGAGCCCGAGCCGAAGGGAGAGCTGGAACATCTCAACGCCTTCACACTTGTCGTTGCCGTGGCCTTGAGCGCCCAGGCCACCGACGCCGGGGTGAACCGGGCGACACGCAGTCTGTTCGCCGCCGCGGACACGCCCGAGAGGATGCTGGCGCTCGGCGAGGAAGGCGTGATCGAGCACATCAAGTCCATCGGGCTCTTTCGCAACAAGGCCAAGAACGTCATCAAGCTGAGCCGCATCCTGGTCGATCAGTACGGCGGCCAGGTGCCGTCCTCGCGCGCGGCGCTGCAAAGCCTGCCGGGGGTCGGGCGCAAGACTGCCAATGTGGTGCTGAACATGTGGTTCCGGCACCCCGCCCAGGCGGTCGACACCCACATCTTCCGTGTCGGCAACCGCACCGGCATCGCGCCGGGCAAGACACCCGACGCCGTCGAGCGCGCCATAGAGGATCACGTGCCGGCCGAATTCCAGCAGCACGCGCATCACTGGCTGATCCTGCACGGCCGCTACATCTGCACGGCGCGCAAACCGAAATGCCCGGCCTGCCTGATCGCCGACCTGTGTCCCTACGAGGAGAAAACCACGTGAGCAAAGCGTTTCAGGTTGTCGGCATCGGCAACGCCATGGTCGATGTGCTGGCCCACGCCACCGACGATTTTCTCGCCGCGAACGGCATCGAGAAGGGCGTGATGCAGCTGACCGACCGCGCGCGCGGGGTCGAGCTGTATTCGAAGGTTGGACCGGCGCAGGAAATCTCGGGCGGATCGGCGGCGAACACGATCGCCGGCATCGCGCATCTGGGCGGGCGCACCGCCTATGTCGGCAAGGTCAAGGACGACCAGCTTGGCGCTATCTTCGCCCACGATCTGCGGGCGCAGGGGGCGGTCTACAAGACGGCGATGGCGCCGGCCGACCACCCGGCCGAGACCGGGCGCTGCATCGTCCTGGTGACGCCGGACGGCGAGCGGTCGATGAACACCTATCTGGGCGTGACCGAGTTCCTCGAGCCGTCCGATATCGACGAAAGCCAGATGGCGGATGCCGAGTGGATCTACCTCGAAGGCTACCGGTTCGACGGTCCGGACAGCATGGCCGCGTTCCAGAAGGCCATCGCCGCCTGTCGCGGCGCCGGCGGGCGGGTGTCGCTGACGCTTTCCGATCCGTTCTGCATCGAGCGCCACCGCGACGCCTTCCGCACGATGCTGCGCGATCATGTCGATCTGCTGTTCGCCAACCGGGCAGAAGTCCTGTCGATGTACCAGACCGACGATTTCGAGGCGGCGCTTGGCCAGGCGGCGGGCGAGGTGGCCATCGTCGCCTGCACCGAAAGCGAACACGGCGCGCATGTCCTGTCGGACGGCCAGCGCTGGCACGTGCCGGCAGTGCCCACCGACATCGTCGACGCTACCGGAGCGGGGGATCTGTTCGCGTCGGGCTTCCTGTGGGGCCTGACCGAGGGCCACACGCTGCAGGATTGCGCCGCGATGGGCTGCATCGCCGCGTCGGAAGTGATCAGCCATATCGGCGCGCGGCCGCAGGCCGATCTGAAGGCGCTGTTCGCCGAACACGGTTTGATCAGGCAGCGCTCCGCCTAAGCTGGAACGTCCGCATACCGGCAAGTGCTGTGCGCGAAGCGAAGCGTGCCGCTCAATATCCCGCTTTGCGGTCCACGACATGCAACAGCGGCTCACCGGCCTCGCAGCGGCGGATGTTCTCGGCAATCACCTTGGCGGCGGTTTCGGGACGGGTTTCCGAGGCGATATGCGGACTGACGGTGACGCGCGGATGCCGCCAGAAGGGATGGTCGTCCGGTAAGGGCTCGGTGCGGAAGACGTCAAGCGTTGCGTGCCCGACGCGGCCCTCGTCGAGCGCCGCCAGCAAGGCGTCGTCGTCGATCAGGGCGCCGCGTCCCGGGTTCAGCACCACCGCGCCCTGCGGCAATAGCGCCAGCCGGTCGGCATCCAGCAGGTTTTCGGTCTGCGCGGTCAGCGGCAGAAGCAGAACAAGGATTTCGGCGTCTTCCAGCGCCTCGGACAGGCCGACCTCGCCCGACAGGCAGCGCACGCCCGGAAGCGTCCTGGCGCGGCGGGACCAGCCGGTCACCGGAAAATTCAGCGCCCGCAGCGCCTCGGCGCAAGCCGCGCCCAGTTCGCCGAGGCCCAATATCGTCACCGGCCGGTTGCGCGCCAGCGGCGGGGCAAAGGGCTGCCAGGCACGCTCGGGATTCACCACATACGCGTCCATGCCGAGATGGTGCCGCAGAACATGGCCTGTCACCCATTCGACCATCCCTTCGCGCAAACCGCTGTCGACCATGCGGGTCAGCGGCTGGGTCAGGGTCGCATTTGGTACGATGTCCTCGACCCCGGCCCATAGGCCAAGTACCGCCCTGGCGCGGGTATAGGCGGTGAAATCCGACATATCGGGGTTCGGCGCATAGACTACGTAATCGACCTGGCCGGGCGGGTGTTTCCGCGACAACTCTGCTTCGAGCCCGGCCCGCGCCAGTTCCAAGGACAGCGGGTGCTTCCATTGCTTCCAGCGCGGCCAGCCCGCGGCGAATTGGACCTTGATCATCCGCGTTGCCTCGGTCGGTGCACATGGGCGCTTTGCGCCAGGCCGAAGGCCAGCATCAGCACCAGCATGGCAGAGCCGCCGTAGCTGACCAGCGGAAGCGGTACGCCGACGACCGGCGCCAGGCCCATCACCATCGACATATTGACCGCGAAAAACAGGAAGAAGGTCGCCGCGATGCCCAGCGTCAGCAGCGCACCGAACCGGTCCTTATTGGACAGGGCCGAGACGATGCAGAACACGATGATCAGCGCGTAGAGCACCAGAAGCGAGAACGCGCCCATGAAGCCGAACTCCTCGGCGAGCGTGGTGAAGATGAAATCGGTGTGCTTTTCCGGCAGGAAGTTGAGCCGTGACTGCGTGCCCTGCATGAACCCGCGGCCGCCCCAGCCGCCCGATCCCAGGGCGATCTTCGACTGCGTGATGTGATAGCCCGCGCCCAGCGGATCCGACGCGGGGTCGAGGAAGGTGTCGATGCGGCGGAACTGGTAGTCCTTCAGGAGCTGCCAGTCGGTACCGCGCGACTGGAACACCGCCGTCACCAGCCCGCCGATGCCGGCAAAGACCGCGGCAAAGTACCACCAGCTGACCCCGGCCAGGAACATCAGGATGCCGCCGCCCGTGATCAGCAGGATCGCCGTGCCGAGGTCGGGCTGCTTGAGGACCAAGAACGTCGGCAACAGGATCAGCAATATCGGGATCAGCACCCAGATCGGGCGCGACACCTTCTTGATGTCGAGCCAGTCGTAATAGGCCGCCAGCATCATCACCATGGTGATCTTGGTCAACTCGGACGGTTGCAGGCGCATGAAGCCCAGGTCGATCCAGCGCTGCGCGCCCATGCCGGTGGCGCCGAAGAACTCGACGAACAGCAAAAGCAGGATCGAGACGCCATAGGCCAGCCCCGCCACGTTGCGCCAGAACCAGATCGGCACCAGCGCCACCGCGAACATCACGACCATGCCGAGGACGAAGCGTTTCATCTGCGGCTCGGCCCAGGGGGTCAGCGATCCGCCGGCCACCGAGTAGAGCATCAGGAAACCGATGCCCGCCACCGTGATCAGCAGCACCACCAGCGGCCAGTTGAGATACAAGAGCTTGCGCGCACCGCTGGGCACGTATTTGACGTTGTATTCAAGGTAACTCATGCGCGCACCCGTCCGTCGCGGAACGTGGCCGGATCGCGCAGTTGCAGCTGTTCCTGCCGCGTGCGGATCGTCCCGTGCTGGCTGGTCGGATAGGCCTCGAGCGGCGGGGTGCCGCCGTAGAGCGCCTGCAGTATGATGTCGCGCGCGATCGGCGCCGCCGCCAGCGACCCGCCGCCGCCATGCTCGACCACGACAGAGCAGGCCAGCTGCGGCCCATCCGCCGGCGCGAACGAGACGAAGAGAGCGTGGTCGCGCCGGTTCCAGGGCAGGTCCTCGTTGCGGGACACGCCCCGCGCGCGCTCGGCGGCAGTGATGTTGCGCACCTGGCTGGTGCCGGTCTTGCCGGCCAGTTTCATGCCCTCCGCGACGATCCGGCTGCCGCGCGCGGTACCGCGGCTGTCATTGATGACGCCATTCATTGCCTTTCGGATCAGTTCAAGGTTTTTGGGCGAGATATCCAGCGCCGGGGCCGGTGGAACCTCTGCCTCCTCCCCGTCTATCGACTTGATCAGACGGGGCGCCAGGGCGCGGCCAGAGGCGATGCGCGCGGTCATCACCGCAAGCTGCAGCGGAGAGGTCAGCACGAAGCCCTGGCCGATCGCGGCGTTCAGCGTGTCGCCCACAAGCCACTCGGCCGCGCGGTTCTCGCGCTTCCACGCCTTGTCGGGGGCAATCCCGACATTGACCGCGGACAGCGGCAGGTCATGGCGCTGGCCCAGGCCCAGCTTTCGGGCCATCTCGGCGATCTTGTCGATGCCCACCCGCTCTGCCATCTCGTAATAGTAGACGTCGCAGGACTGGACGAGCGAGTTTCGCAGATCGATCCTGCCGTGGCCCGCACGCTTCCAGCAATGGAAGCGCCGGTTGCCAAGCTGTTTGTAGCCCGGACACCATACCGTCTCGCCCGGGTTGACCACGCCCGCCTCCAGCGCCGCCAGGGCGGTGACCATCTTGAATGTCGAGCCCGGCGGATACACGCCCTGCACCGACTTGTTGGCCAGCGGGCGGAATTCGTTCTCGGTCAGCTCGCGATAATCGGCGACCGAGATGCCGCGCACGAACTTGTTCGGGTCGAAGGACGGGGCCGAACCCAGCGCCAGGATGTCGCCGTTTCTCGTGTCCATTACCACCGCCGCGGCGCTTTCCTCGCTAAGCCGCACCTGCGTGTAGTTCTGAAGCGCGCTGTCGACGGTCAGCTGCAGGTCGCCGCCCGGGCGGCCTTCCTGCCGGTCAAGCTCGCGCATCACGCGGCCCGCGGCGTTGACCTCGATCCGCCGGTTCCCGGCCGATCCGCGCAGCACGCCTTCCATCTTGGCTTCGACCCCGACCTTGCCGATCTGGAACTTCGGGATCTGCAGCAGCGGATCGGGGTCCTGCAGCTTGCTCAGATCGTAGTCGCTGACAGGGCCGACATAGCCGATGACGTGGGCGAGATCCTCCTGCAGGGGATAGGCGCGGCTCAACCCGACATCGGGGTTTACGCCGGGCAGCGCGGGAGAGTTGACGGCGACGGCTGCCAGATCCTCCCAACTCAGCCGATCGGCGACGGTCACCGGCACGAAAGGTGACAAGCGGAAGATTTCCTTGCGCGCGCGCTCCAGTTCGTCTTCGGGCAAATCCACGAGTTGGGCCAGGCGTCCCAGGACCTCGTCGACGTCGCCCATATCCTCGCGGACCACGACGATGCGGTAGTTTTGCTCGTTTTCGGCGAGGATCACGCCATTTCGGTCGTAGATCAGCCCGCGGGCCGGCGGCAGCAGGCGCAGGTTGATGCGGTTTTCCTCGGCCAGCAGGCGGAACTGGTCGGCCTGCTCGACCTGCATGTAGCGCATCCTCAGCGCCAGCGCGCCGATCATCGCGGCCTGCGCACCGCCGAGGATCAGCCCGCGGCGACTGATCCGGCGGGCGCTTTCCTCGGTATCCTTCGGGGTGCGTTTCATCGCGGACGCCACATCGTGTCGGTTTTGCCGGGTGTCATCTTGCGGATGTCGAAAAGCACCCGCGACAGCAGGACGACCAGCGGATAGGCCAGCGCCGTCGCGATGAACTGCAGGACGGTCAGGCCAAAGCCCGCCTGATCGACCATGGCCGCCGAAAGCGCGACCCGGTTGGCCATCGTCATCAACACCAGGACCATCGCCACCATCGCCCATTCCACCGGGAACGGCAACTCGCGCGAGGTCGCTTCGCGGGCACGCAGGAACTCCACGCCCAGGACCACAAGCGCGGTCCACAGGCCCGGGGGACGCATGAACAGCATGTCGGCGATCAGGAAGACGCCCGCGATCAGCAGCGTGGGCACGTATTGCGGACGCCGCAGAACCCAGGCGAAGGTGATGCAGATCAACAGGTCGGGCCCGGGATATCCCCGTGGACCCACCTGGATCGGCAGGATGTGCCACAGCATCAGCACCGACATGATGCCGAAATAGGCGGCGCCGTAGACCCAGCGATTGGCGGTCAGGCTTTCAGCCATCGGCGGCCTCCGGCGCGGGGTCCAGCACCGCCTCGGCGCCCTCGGGCAGCACCAGCCCGCCGGGATCGCGCAGCGGCTCGTTGGGCATCGACCGCAAGACCCGCAGGAAGTCCAGCCGCTCGTAATCCGCGCTCAGCCGCGCACGAAGCCGCCGGTCGGTGCCTTGCGCCACCTGGCCCACGAGGATGCCCGCGGGAAACACCCCGCCATTTCCTGAACTGATCACCCGGTCGCCGGGACGCACCAATTCGGGGCTTTCGATGAACTCGAGCAGGGGCGACTTGGTATTGTCGCCGGACAAAAGCGCACGCTGCCCCGAGGGCTGGATCAGCACCGGGATGCGGCTGTTGGCGTCGTTCAGCAGGATCACGCGGGAGGTCGAGCGCCCGACACCCGATATCCGCCCCACCAGACCGAGCCCGTCGGTGGCGGCCCAGCCGTCGACGATGCCGTCGCGCTCGCCGATATTCAGCAGCACCGATTGCCGGAACGGCGAGCCGCTATCGGCCAGAACCACGCCCGTCACGTAGGTGAGCTTGGGATCCAGGCGGACATTGTTCAGGTCAAGCAGCTTGGCGTTCTTCTGTTCCAGCTGCAGAGCCGCCTCTTTCCAGGCCTTCATCTGCTGCAATTCGCGGCGCAATTCCTGGTTCTGCTCGTAAATCCGGGCGTAGGACTGGAAATCCTCGATCATGCCGGCGGCCTTGGTGACCGGGATCAGCACGAAGTCGAAGGTCGGCACGATCCGGTCGACCAACTGGGCGCGCAACCGTTCGACGCGCGGAGAATCGATGCGCCACAGCAGGAACACCGCCAAAAGGAACAGCACGAGAAATCCGATCAGGATGCGCCTGATCGGGCGGACGTAGGCGTCGCTGCTGCCTCTGTCCCGTGCCATTCATGCCTCCCTTCGCAGGGGCCGGCCATGCCGCCCATTCGGGCGGACAAGCTGCGCGAAACGCTCAGCTTTCGTAGTCTATCACATGCTTGAGCTGTTTTTCATACTCAAGCGCCTTGCCGGTACCCAAGGCCACACAATTGAGTGATTCGTCGGCGACCGAGATCGCCAGCCCGGTCTGCTCGCGCAGCGCCAGGTCCAATTCGCCCAAAAGCGCGCCGCCGCCGGTCAGCATCACGCCGCGGTCGACGATGTCAGCGGCCAGGTCGGGCGGCGTTGCCTCCAGCGCGGTCATCACCGCCTCGCAGATCGACTGCACCGGCTCGGCCAGCGCCTCGGCGACCTGCGCCTGGTTGATCTCTGTCTCTTTCGGTACGCCGTTCAGCAGATCGCGGCCGCGGATCTGCATGCTTGCGCCGCGGCCGTCGTCGGGCATCCGGGCGGTGCCGATCGAGGTCTTCACCCGCTCGGCCGTCGATTCGCCGATCAGCAGGTTCTGCTGGCGGCGCAGGTAGTTGATGATCGCCTCGTCCATCCGGTCGCCGCCGACCCGGACCGACCGCGCATAGACGAT
>JAHELH010000288.1 GCA_024644285.1 Paracoccaceae bacterium
CACCTGGGACGACGGCGCCGCGCTGGAGAAACTCACGCCCCGCTGACCTGACCGAAGGCTCCCCATGACCCGACTGACCCTGATCGCCGCCCTGCTGCTGCTCGCCGCCTGCGACGTGCCGTTCGTGCCGCTGATCTGACCTAGCCCGCCGGCCGACCGCCCACGGCCCGCGTCACCGCCTCGGCCGCGGCGCGGACCCGGGCGCCGAAGGCCGCCACCGCGCCGTCGTCCATCCGGCTGACCGGCCCCGAGATCGACAGGCCGGCCACCGGCTCGCTGTAGCTGTTGAAGACCGGCGCGGCGACGCAGCGCATGCCCGGCGTCCGCTCCTCGTTGTCGAGGCTGACGCCGCGCGCCCGGATCGCCGCAAGGTCGGCCAGAAGCGCCGCGCGGTCGGTCAGGGTCGACGGCGTGAACGCCTCGAAGGACTGCCGGCGCAGCCATTTCTCCAGCCGCTCCTCGGGATAGAACGCCAACAGCGCCTTGCCGATGCCGCTGGCATACATCGGGCTGAGCGTGCCCGGCGGAAAGAAGGCGCGGATCGAGGCGTGGGTCTCGACCTGGCTGACGAACATCACCTGGTCGCCGCTCTCGACGCCGAGATTGGCGGTCTCGCCGGTCTCTTCCATCAGCTGCCGCAGCCAGGGCCGGGCGCGCTCGGCCACCGAGCTGCGCCGCAGAAAGGCCGAGCCGACCGAGAACGCGCCGCTGCCCACGTGCCAGAGCTGGGTGCGGTCGTCGAACTCGACCATGCCGTGCAGGCCGAGCGTGGTCAGGACGCGGTAGAGCGTGGCGGGCGACTGGACCATCGCCTCGGCCAAGGCGCTCAGGCCGATCCCCTCGTGCTCCGCCACCGCGCGCAGCACCGTCATCGCGCGGTCGAGCGACTGAATCGTGTTCTGCTCGGTCTTGTCGTGGAACGCCCTGGGGCGGCCGCGCTGGCGTTTCGGGTCTGCCATCCTGTCATGCCTTGAAAAATGAAACCGGATCGTGAAAAAACCTAACCAACTGAAAGGTGGATGCAATTCCTTTCGCCCATCAAAACGAAAAAACATTTCAAAAAAATTGGAGAATCGGGGGCGGCAGCCTAGAACGGAACCTGCGCTGCAAGGAGGCCGCCGATGTCCAGCCAGAACCCCGTCTTCATCCCGGGTCCCACGAACATCCCCGAGGAGATTCGCAAGGCCTGCTTCATCCCGACGCTCGACCACCGCTCGCCGGATTTCGCGCGCATCCTCAATCCCTGCCTCGACGGCGTGCGCCGGGTGCTTAAGTCGAAGGACGCGCATGTCTTCATCTTCCCCTCGACCGGCACCGGCGGCTGGGAAACCGCGCTGACCAATACCCTGTCGAAGGGCGACCGCGTGCTGGCGGCGCGCAACGGCATGTTCAGCCACCGCTGGATCGACATGTGCCAGCGCCACGGTCTGGACGTACAGGTGGTGGAGGCCGCCTGGGGCGAGGGCATCCCGGCGGACCGCTACGCGGACATCCTGGCGGCCGATACCGGGCACCGGATCAAGGTGGTGCTGGCCACGCATAACGAGACCGCCACCGGTGTCCGGTCCGACATCGCCGCGGTGCGCAAGGCTCTCGACGATGCCGGTCATCCGGCGCTGCTGTTCGTCGACGGGGTCAGCTCGATTGGCTCGATGGATTTCCGGATGGACGAGTGGGGCGTCGACGTCGCGGTGACCGGTAGCCAGAAAGGCTTCATGTTGCCCGCGGGCCTGGCCATCGTCGGGTTCTCGGAGAAGGCGATGGCGGCCACCAAGACGGCCAACCTGCCGCGCACCTTCTTCGACGTGCGCGACATGGAGGGCGCTTACGCCAAGAACGGCTTTCCCTACACGCCGCCCGTGGGCTTGATGAACGGACTGAAGCTGGCGCTCGGCATGATCAAGGAGGAGGGGCTGGAGAACGTCTTTGCCCGCCATCACCGCATTGCCGAGGGCGTGCGCCGGGCGGTCGCGGCCTGGGGCATGACACCCTGCGCCCGGACGCCAGAGCTTTATTCCGATACCGTGACCGCCGTCGTCGTGCCCGAGGGTTTCAACGGCACCGATGTTGTCACCCGCGCCGCCAAGACCTATGGCGTTGCCTTCGGCGTCGGTCTGGGCGAGGTTGCCGGCAAGGTGTTTCGCATCGGCCATCTGGGCAGCCTGACCGACGTGATGATGCTGTCGGGCCTGGCCACTGCGGAAATGGTGATGGCCGATCTGGGATATCCGGTTACATTGGGCAGCGGGGTCGCGGCGGCGCAAGAGTATTATCGCCACGGCGGCAAGACCCATGCGATTGCGGCGGAGTGAGCGATGAAGGATATCGGAGACATCCCGACCTACGAGGACATGCTGGCGGCGCATGCGCGCATCGAGCCGCATATCCGGCGCACGCCGATCCGGGTCTCGGACTATCTGAACGAGCTGGCCGGTTGCGAGCTGTTCTTCAAATGCGAGAACTTCCAGGAGCCGGGCGCCTTCAAGGTGCGCGGCGCCACCAACGCGGTGTTCGGGCTGGACGAGGGCCAGGCGAAAAAGGGCGTGGCGACGCATTCCAGCGGCAACCATGCGTCGTGCCTCAGCTACGCCGCGATGCTGCGCGGGATCCCGTGCCACGTGGTGATGCCGCGCACCGCGCCCCAGGCCAAGAAGGACACGGTGCGGCGCTATGGCGGCCAGATCACCGAATGCGAGCCCTCGACCTCGTCGCGCGAGGCGACCTTCGCCGAGGTGCAGGCGAGGACCGGCGGCGATTTCGTTCATCCCTACAACGACCCGCGGGTGATCGCGGGTCAGGGGACCTGTTCCCGGGAGTTCATGGAGCAGACCGATGGTCTGGACATGGTCGTCGCGCCGATCGGCGGCGGCGGGATGATCTCGGGAACCTGCCTGACGCTCTCGACCCTGGCGCCGGAGACCAAGGTGATCGCGGCGGAGCCGGAGCAGGCCGATGACGCCTATCGCAGCTTCAAGGCCGGTCATATCATCGCCGACGACGCGCCGAAGACCATCGCCGACGGGCTGCTGGTGCCGCTGAAGGATCTGACCTGGCATTTCGTGTCGAACCATGTGCACGAGATCTACACCGCGTCGGATCCGGAGATCGTCGACGCGATGAAGCTGACCTGGAAGCACCTGCGCATCGTGATGGAGCCTTCTAGCGCGGTGCCGCTGGCCTGCATCCTGAAGAACGCGCAGGCCTTCAGAGGCAAGCGCGTCGGCGTGATCGTGACGGGCGGCAATGTCGATCTGGACAGGCTGCCCTGGATGGCCGGTGCGT
>JAHELH010000289.1 GCA_024644285.1 Paracoccaceae bacterium
TTGGTGGAGCCTAGGGGGATCGAACCCCTGACCTCTTGCATGCCATGCAAGCGCTCTCCCAGCTGAGCTAAGGCCCCGTGTGGCGATCCGTCGGATCGCCGCCGGTCTTATGGAACTGGTCCGGACAGATCAAGCGGAAAACGCAAGTCCCGGATCAGTCGTCGTCCTCTGCCGGGACGTCGGCGATGTCTTCCAGCGCGACGTTGTCGTCGTCGTCGTCATCGTCCAGCAGGTCGTCTTCGAGGTCGACATCCGCGTCGTCTTCGTCTTCGACCAGAACCTCGTCATCATCCTCGACCAGAGCCTTCTCGGGCTTCTTCTCGGTCTTGTCGGGGACCGCGGCGCGGCCCTTGTTGTTGATGTCGAGGATCACGACCTCGCCCGTATAGGGGCTGACGATCGGATCCTTGTTGAGATCGTAAAAGCGCTTGCCCGTGGTCGGGCACAGCCGCTTGGTTCCCCATTCTTCCTTGGGCATCGGTTCCCTCTTGTCTAGGCCGGGTGCAGGGGCGTCCCGTGCCACAACGGCCGTCGGCTGTCAAAGGCTTTCGTGGCCACGGGCGCCACGCCGCTTTCCGGGCTGGCGCGGACCCTCCGGATCGCGGTAATCTGCGCCCATCGAGCATCAGGAGGCGATATGGGGCAGGTGACCCTTCCCGGCAACCCGCCGGTCGAGATCACCCTGCGGCGCAATGCGCGCGCGCGGCGGATATCGTTGCGGGTCTCGGCGCTGGACGGCCGCGTGACGCTGTCGATGCCGCAGCGGATCCGCACCGACGAGGCGCTGGCCTTTGCCGAGGAAAAGGCCGACTGGATCCGCGGGCACCTGGCCGGCCGGCAGGCCGAGATACGGCCCGCGATCGGCGGCACCATCGATTTCGAGGGGCAGGCGCTGCCGCTGGTGGCGGGCGGCCGCCGCGCGGCGCGAATGGTCGGCGGCGTGATCGAGGTGGCGGGCCCGGACCACATGGTGCCGGCGCGACTGAAGGCGTTTCTCAAGCTCGCCGCCCGGCGGCGTCTGCAGGACGCCTCGGCCCGCTACGCCGCGGCGCTGGCACGGACGCACGGCCGGATCACGCTGCGCGACACCCGGTCGCGCTGGGGGTCGTGCACGGCGAACGGCGATCTGATGTATTCCTGGCGGCTGATCATGGCGCCGCCCGAAGTGCTGGACTATGTCGCGGCGCACGAGGTGTCGCACCTGGTGGAACTGAACCATTCGCCGGCCTATTGGCGGGTGGTCGATGGAATATGTCCCGGTTACGCCGCCCCGCGCGCCTGGCTGCGACGCAACGGGCACGGGCTGCACCGTTTTCGATTCGACGATTGACCTAACGCCAGTTCGGACAGAGGCTGTGCCCATGCTGATCCAGAACCGCCCCCAGGACGCCGCCCCCTCGGCCCATGACCGCGTCTACAGGACGTTGCGCAGCCAGATCATGCATGGCGAGTTGCCGCCTGGCCAGGCGCTGACCCTGCGCGGCATCGGCAAGCAGTTCGGCGTCTCGATGACGCCGGCCCGCGAGGCGGCGCGGCGGCTGGTGGCCGAGGGCGCGCTGACGCTGTCCTCTTCGGGCCGGGTCACCACGCCGGAGCTGACGAACGAGCGCATCGAGGAGCTGTCGGCGGTGCGCGCGCTGCTGGAGCCGGAACTGGCCGGCCGGGCGCTGCCGCGGGCGCACATGGCGCTGATCGAGCGGCTGCGGGCGATCAACGGGACCCTGGCCGAGGCCGTCGCCAAGCACGACGCCGTGGGCTACATCCGGGCCAATCTCGAATTTCACCGCACGCTCTACCTGCGTGCCCAGGCCCCGGCGATGCTGGCGATGGCCGAGACCGTCTGGCTGCAGCTGGGTCCCACCATGGCGCGGCTTTACAGCCAGGTGCGGCGCAACGAGGTGCCGCAGCAGCACATGGCGATCCTCGCCGCACTGCGCGCCGGCGACGAGCCGGGGCTGCGGCTGGCGGTGCGCACCGACGTGACACAGGGCCTGCGGATGCTTCTGGCCTGAGCCGGCGCGCAGCGTTGTGATTTGCGGTCGCGGCCGCGCAGCCTATCCTCACGTGGCAGACGTTCCGACCCGGAGGACCCGCCGATGCCCGCCGCCCTGAACCGCCGCGCCCTGCTGGCGCATCTCGCCGCCGCGCCCGCCACGCTGTCGCTGAGCCTGCGCGCGGAGGCGCAGCAGGCCGGGCTGATCACCGGCAATGTCTGCCTGGTGCAGCCGGAAACCACCGCGGGGCCGTTCTACCTCGATCCCGGCCTCGTCCGGCGCGACATCACCGAGGGCCGCCCCGGCGCGCCGATGCGGCTGCGGCTGCAGGTGGTGCGGGCCGACTGCTCGCCGGTCGAGGGCGCGCGGGTCGACGTCTGGCACTGCGACGCGGCCGGCGCCTATTCCGGGGTGCAGGGCCTACCCGGCACCACCTTCCTGCGCGGCACCCAGTTCAGCGGCGCCGACGGCGTCGCCGAGTTCGCAACGATCTATCCCGGCTGGTATCCGGGCCGGACGCCGCATGTCCACTACATCGTGTTCCTCGACGACCGCACCGTGCTGACCAGCCAGCTGTTCTTTGCCGACGCGGCCAGCGCGGCGGTCTATGGCAATGTCGCGCCCTACGACGCCCGTGGCCTGCCCGACCGGCCGAACGATGCCGACGGCATCGCCCGGCGGGCGGGCGCCGCGGCGGTGGCGGCGGTCACCGGTTCGACCCGGGCGCTGGAGGCGGCGCTGGTCGTAGGCATCGCCTGAGCAAGATGTTTCGCGCGCGAAACATTCCGCGGGGCAGAAAATTTAGCCGCCGCGCGGCAAGTGCCTGATCTTACTGGCGGCGGCGTTAACCTTTTGTCTCAGGAATGGATCGCCCCGTCGCCGCAGGCCAGGGCGGCCTCGCGCACCGCCTCGGAATAGGTCGGGTGCGCGTGGCAGGTCCGCGCCACGTCCTCGGCCGCCGCGCCAAACTCCATCGCGACGCAGATCTCGTGGATCAGGTCACCGGCCATCGGCCCGATGATATGCGCGCCGAGGATGCGGTCGGTCTGCTTGTCGGCGAGGATCTTGACGAAGCCGTCGGCGGCGAAATTCGCCTTGGCGCGGCCATTGCCCATGAAGCTGAACTTGCCGGCCTTGTAGTCGCGGCCCGCCTCTTTCAGCGCCTCTTCGGTCTCGCCCACGGCGGCGACCTCGGGATGGGTGTAGATCACCGACGGGATCACGCCATAGTTCACGTGGCCGGCCTGGCCGGCGATGGTCTCGGCCACCGCCATGCCTTC
>JAHELH010000036.1 GCA_024644285.1 Paracoccaceae bacterium
TCCTGATCGCGGTCTCCTTCCGGTTCTACGCCACCGAGGTCGTCAACATCGCCGAGGATTGCGCGCAGGCCGGCGTGCCCATCATCGCGATCTCAGACAGCACGCTTTCGCCGTTGATGAAGTCGGCCAGCATCCTGTTCGCCGTCCCCGAGCACGATTACACCTTCTCGCGTTCGCTGGCCGCGCCGATGTGCCTGGCGCAGGCGCTGATGGTCGGCGTGGCCGCCCGGCTGCAGGACGATCCAAACACGCCCCGCATACCCGTGGCGACCGGACAATGAACCGGACGATGCGCGCGCCTAAGGGCCCCCGGTCCGCAATGGGATCGGCAGCGGGCCGCACCTAGACGGAGGCTTCCGCCATGACCTGATCAATCTCTTTCGCCAAATCGCCGATATCCACGCCACCCGCCATCAGGCGCCGGATCTCGTCATGCTCGAGATCGTCCTTGCTGCCGCTGCCGATCACCTCGCCCAGCGCCAGGAAGGTAAAGCGGTCAGCGACCAGCTGCGAATGGATCTCGTTGTGTGTGATGAAGATGATCGCGATATCGCCGCGCGCGCGCACCCGCATCATCGTCTTCAGAACGCCCATCTGCTGTTTCTGGCCGAGCGCCGAGGTCGGCTCGTCCAGGATCAGCACCTTGGCGCCGAAATAGATCGCGCGCGCGATGGCTAGGGTCTGGCGCTGGCCGCCCGACATGGTGCCGACGGCCTGGGTCGGGTCGGAAAAGTCGATCCCGATCTTCAGCATCTCGTCATGGGCGATCTGGTTCATCTCGTCCATGCGCAGGGTGCCGAACGGTCCCTTCAACTCGCGCCCCATGAAGAAGTTGCGCGTCACCGACATCAGCGGGTTGATGGCGAGGTCCTGGTACACCGTGCCGATCCCGGCATCGGACGCATCACGCGGGCTGCGGAAATGCATCTCCTTGCCCTCGATGAAGATCTTGCCCGACGTAGGCTGGTGCACGCCCGCGAGGACCTTGATCAGAGTCGACTTGCCGGCGCCGTTGTCGCCCAGAAGCGCATGCACCTCGCCGGCCCTGACATCCAGGCTGACGCCGTTCAGCGCGATGAAGGGGCCGAATTTCTTGACGATGTTCTCGATATGGATAAGCGGCATGGCCATGGATCAGATCCCCCCGGTGATGCGCTTGCGGATGCGCTCGTTGGCGAAGACGGCGGCCAGCAGCACGGCGCCCACGAAGACACGGTACCAGGACCCGTCGAGCCACGGAATGAAGAACACCGCGTTGGCCACCAGCCCGAAGGTAATCGCGCCGAAGACGACGCCCAGGATCGACCCGAAGCCGCCGGTCATCAGCGTGCCGCCCACGACCGCGATGGCGATGGCGTTCAGTTCCATCAGGTTGCCCTTGGCGGCGTCCGAGGTGTTGGTGTCGAACACCTGGCAGGCCGCGAACATCGTGGCGCAGAAGGCAGTGAACATGAACAGGCCGATCTTCACCCGATTGACCGGCACGCCGTTGGCGCGGGCCGCGTCGCGGTTGTCGCCGGTGGCGTAGATCCAGTTGCCGAGCTGGGTGCGGCTCAGGACGAAATAGGCCACGCCCGCGATCACTAGCCACCACAGGAACCGTGCGTCGAAACCAGTGACCCATTGTTCCTCGCGCCGGTTCAGGTTGCCGCCCAGCATGAACCACAAGTCGTAGAACCAGCCGAACACCTCACCCCCGAGGAGCTCGGCGAACCAGCTGGTTTCCTTGAAATCCTGCAGGCCGGAAATCTGGGTCGACTTGTTTATCAGGCGATAGGCGACCTCGGTCACCCCGCGCAGGAAAAACAGGAATGCGAGCGTGACGATGAAGCTCGACAGCCCTGATCGCACCACGATGGTGCCGATCAGCCAACCTAGAAACAGGGTCATGCACAGCGTGACCGCGAAGGCCATGAACGGCGTCGCCTCGCCAAATCCGAAGGGCAGTCCCCATTTCAGCATCATCGCCATCGACATGCCGGCAAAGCCGATCATCGAGCCGATGGACAGATCGAATTCGCCCGCGATCATCAGCATCGCGGCCCCGGTCGCGATGATCCCGAACTGGGCGATGATCGCGATGTTGTTCTTCAGACCGAGGGCGTTGAAGGCCTGACCGTTAGAGCCGATCATCAGCGCGATGATGATGACCACCATCACCGAGAAAGCCCCGCTCTCGGGTCTGCGAACCAGGCGCTGAAACCCGGTTTCCTGCTGCATCCGGTCGGATTCGCTGCGTCCCGTATTGGTGGCCATGGATCGGATCTCCCGAGGATCGGATTTCGAAGTGCGGCGGCCCGGCCATCCGGACCGCCGTTTTGGTTTCGCTTAGCGGTTGGTGCCCGCCTGCTCGGCAACGCCGGCCGCGTTCGACGCGTCCACAAAGCCGGGGCCCGACGGGATGTTAGCGCCCGGCAGCATGCCAGCATAATTGTTGTAGAGGTGCAGCACGACGACAGGCATGTAACCCTGCAGATACTGCTGCTGGTCGATCGTGTACTGGACCTTGCCTTCGTCGATCAGTTTGATCACTTCCGGGCTCAGGTCGAAGCAGGCCAGGTGTATGTCGGCGCCCACCTCGTCGACCGCCTCGGCGGCTGCAGCGCAGACATGCGGGCCGACGGCCAGCAGACCGTCAATCTCGGGATCCGCCTGCAACGCCGCGGCGGTGCGGGTCTTGATCTGAGCCACGTCGTTCGAGACGTCGATCTGGTTCAGCTCAGTGCCCATCGCATCAAAATAGCCGCTGCAGCGGTCGACCAGCGCGGTGTTGAACGCTTCCTGGTTCAGGCACAGACCCTTGGTCACACCCTCTTCCTTGGCGCGGGCACCGGCGGCCTCGCCGGCCTCGCGCTCGGGCTGGCCCACATGCATCAGCGCGCCCACATCCTTGGAGGATTCGAGGCCCGAATTCATCGTGATGACGGGAATGCCGGAATCCGCGGCGGCGCGGATCGCATCGCCCAGCGCATCAGCATCGGGCAGCGAGACAATAATTCCGTCGGGCTGGGTCGCGGCGGCGGCCTCGATCAGTTTGGCCATGCCGGACATGTCGCCGGACGGATCGAAATTGTACTCGAACTCGGCGCCGACGGCCGCTGCGGCGTCGCTTCCACCCTTCTGGACCACCGGCCAGAACGGATCTGTTCCCTGGGTGTGAGTGATCATCACGTAGCGCTCGGCGATAGCCGCGCCCGCGAAGGTCAGCATCGCCGCCGAAACGGCTGCCGTCTTGAAAAATTTGGTCATGGTACCTCCCTTTGACCCTGTCGAAGCGTTACGCTCCATTATTGTCCCGGCTGGTCCGGGCGCATCCAGTCGCGCCAATCGGCTGCGTGGAATTTTTGTTCCAGTTACGGATATCCCTCCCTTGAGTCAACCGCGCTTCTGCAGCGCCTTTATCGCCACCGCCAGCGTTGTCGTCAACGTGATCGAGGCATTCAGCGCCCGGAAGCCCGCGACCTCGTCCTCGCGGGCGACCAGCATTTCCTTGGCGAACTCTCCCAGGGGGCAGCGGTCGGTATCGGAGAGCGCGTAAACCGGGATGTCCCGCTCCGCAGTGGATCTGGCCAATCGAACCGTCTCGGACGAGAATGGAGCGAAGGTGACGGCGAACAGCGCGTCCCCCGGAAACACCGTTTCCTCATCCGTCAGCATCCCCGCCGCGAAATGCAGCGTGGCCGGCACGCCCAGCTGGCCGAGCATGTAGGACATGCTGCTTACCACCGAAAACGCCCGCCGCAGACCCACAAGATGGATCACGCGCGCCTCGGCCATACCCCGGGCCATTCGCTCGAGGCCGTCAGAGGTCACGGTATTTGAAAGAGAAAGCAGCGATCTGTGCCCGGCCTCGGCAAACTCCGCCAAGAGATGGCGGGCACCGGGCACATCGACCTTGCGCAGATTTGCGAGCCGTTCCTGATAGCTGGGGCGGAACTCGGCAAAGCGGGCGCGGAACAGGTGCTGCATCTCCGAGTATCCGGAAAATCCCACTACTTGGCAGAACCGCATGTACACCGATGGCGCGACGCCGGCCGCCTTCGCCATGTCCGAAACGGTCGAAACGGCGATTAGGTGAAGATGCCGGCGGGTGAACTCGGCGCATTGCCTGAGGCGTTTCGGCAAGTCCTCCTGGATCTCGTCGAGCCTCTCCAGAAATTCCGAAACGCTTCCCGGCGCGGACCGTTCCGGCGCAGAACTGTCCATCGGCACCTCCTATCCGGACAGCGGCACCATAACCAAGCCATCAACGAATTGGAACGAAAATTCCATTTTTTGAACGGGACCCGCGAAACATGCCGGATCACGATCGACCATCCGACATCGCGCACGCCGCTGGGCGGGCCTCACCGCGGCAGGAAAATCGCGCGGTGCCGGTCCAGGTATATCCGTAGCCAGGGCGTGTACCTTTCCGGTCGCCGGACAGTGTCTTCGGCGAGATCCTCGAAGTCGATCCAGGCCGTGTCCAGCACCTCGTCGGGGTTCGGGCGCACGATCAGATCCGCCGACGATTCGGCGGTGAAGATGTCGACCAGTTCGTGCTCGATCAGGCCCCCGCCCACATCGGCGCGATACTCGACCTGTCCGCGGTGGACCTGGGACAGCCCGGCGATGCCAAGCTCCTCGCCAAGCCTCCGCTGGGCGCAGTCACGCGGCGCCTCGCCCCATTTCGGGTGCGTGCAGCAGGTGTTCGCCCATAATCCGGGGGTGTGGTACTTGCTCATTGACCGGCGCTGGATCAGCGTCTCGGACCCGCGCAGGACAAAGACGGAGACCGCCATGTGCCGCAGCCCGCGGCGATGGGCTTCGATCTTGTCGACGGGCGAAAGCTCCCCGCCCACCCAGGCGGGTATCGCTCCGGTCGGCGCCTCGCGAACCGTCTGCCTCATGATCCTCACCCGCACACCCCCGGCCCATCAAGACGCCTGGCCGCGGCGCTGAAAGACAGAATTTCGCGGGCATTGGCAAGCCTGAACGCACGCCGGGCACTCCCGGCACCAGCCCCGGGCCAGAGCCGCAGATCGATCTGTTCACTGCCGGTCACTCCGGCTAGGATTTCCACCGACCGCATCGCCAACGTCTCTAGGGGGACCCATGACCATCGCTTTGAAATCCACGCTTGCCGCTCTGGCGCTTGCCGCGGCATCCGTCGCGGCACAGGCGCAGGACGCCACGATCCGCATCCACCACTTTATGTCGGCCAAGGCACCGCTGCACGCGAAGTTTCTGGTGCCTTTCGCAGAGCGTCTGGCCGAGGCCAGCGACGGGCGTCTGAAGGTCGAGCTGTTCGACAGCATGTCTCTGGGCGGCCGGCCGGGCGATCTGTACGACCAGGCCGTCGACGGCGCGGTAGACGTGGTGCTGACTTTGCCGGGTTACACTTCTGGCCGGTTCAACAACGCCGAAGTGTTCGAACTGCCCTTCATCATGAAGGACTCGGTCGCCACGTCGCGCGCCTTCTGGGATCTCGTCGCGACTGAATTGCAGGACGGAGAGTTCCAGGACGTGAAGATCCTTGCGGCATGGGTTCACGGACCCGGCGTGATGCACACCGCCGAACCCGTCGCCAAGCTGGAAGACGTGGCCGGCAAGGACCTGCGCGGCCCGACCCGGCTGGTGACCGACCTGCTGGGCGAGCTTGGCGCGAACCCGGTCGGCATGCCGCTGCCGGCGATTCCCGAGAACCTGTCGAAAGGCGTGATCAACGGCACCGTCCTACCGTGGGAGGTGACGCCCTCGATCAAGCTGGCCGAGCTCGTCACCAACCACACCGAAGTGGGCGGCGAAAACGCGCTCTATACCGCCGTTTTCATCCTCGGCATGAACTGGGACGCCTACGAGGCGCTGCCCGAGGACCTGCGCGCCATCCTCGACGAGCAATCCGGCAAGTCGCTTTCGGAATTTGCCGGCCAGGCGATGGCGGATGCCGACGCTTTCGGCCGGTCGGTGGCCGAGGAGGCGGGCAACACGCTCATCATGCTCGACGAGGCCGAGGTCGCCCGCTGGATCGAGGCCGCGCAACCGGTCTACGACCGCTTTATCGAGCGCGCCAAGTCTGAGCGCTTCGACGGCGCCGCGCTGATCGAAAAGGCGCGCGCATTGATCGCGGAAAACCGGTAGTCCTACCACGGGCTTCGGCGCTGCTGTCCCGCGCCGCCGAAGCCCCGGAGCCCGTTTCATGATCAACCGCCTCGACCGCATTCTGACCCGGCTCGCCGCGGCGCTGGCGCTGGCCGGCGGGCTGGGGCTGATCTTCGCCACGGTTGTGACTTGCCTCAGCATCCTGCTGAAGCTCGCCAACAGGATCGTCGGCGCTGGGGCGGGCGGCGTGCCGGAGCATCTGGCCTGGCTGGGCCCGATCCTGGGCGAGGAGGAACTCGTCACCTATGGGGTCGGTCTCGCGCTTTTCACCGCCCTGCCCTGGGTGATGATCCGCAGGGGGCATATCCGGATCGACCTGTTCCAGCCTTGGTTTCCACCGCGCCTCAACCGCACTCTGGACCTGCTTGGCGACACCGCCCTGGCTGCCATCGCCTACCTGATCCTCACCCGCCAGTGGTTCCTGATCTTCCGTCCGGCTCGCCGCAGCGAAGACCCGCTGGCAGCGGAACTCGCCACGGGAAACTGGTCGGTGCTCGGAGACCGCCTGCGCGACGCGCAGGAATCGCAGATCCTCGGGCTCAAGCTCTGGCCGACCTACATCGTCGCCGAGCTCTGCGTCCTCGCCTTCTTCGTCGTCGCATGCTTCTGCGTCCTGCGCAGCGCCCGCGCGCTGCTTGCGCCCGCCGCGCGCTGATCCATGACCGGCATCGTCACCTCGGCCCTGTCCGATTTTCAGATCGGCCTGCTCAGCTTCGGGGTGCTGTTGATCCTGATCGCCTTTCGCATCCCCCTGGCCGCCGCGATGTTCATTGTCGGGCTTGCCGGAACCTGGCTGGTGGCGGGCAACATGCGGATGGTCGACAACCAGCTGAAGACCTTCGCCTACGGCACGCTGACCAACTATTCGCTGTCGATCATCCCGCTGTTCCTGCTGATGAGCGAGTTTGCCACGAGAGGTGGCATGTCGCAGGCCTTGTTCAAGGCGGCCGAGGCTTGGCTGGGCCACCGCCGGGGCGGCGTCGCCATGGCGGCCATCGGCGCCTCGGCCGGCTTCGGCGCGGTCTGCGGCTCGTCGCTGGCCACGGCCTCGTCGATGGGCAAGGTGGCTCTGCCGGAGCTTCGGCGCCTGGGCTATTCCGGCGCGCTGGCCACCGGGTCGCTGGCGGCAGGCGGCACGCTGGGTATCCTGATCCCGCCGTCGATCGTGCTGGTGGTCTACGCCATCCTCGCCGAGGAGAATATCGAAAAGCTGTTCACCGCAGCGCTGATCCCCGGCATCCTGGCAATGCTGGGCTACATGGCCACCATCGCCGTCTATACCCGCATGGTGCCCGACTGGGGTCAGACCGTGCCGCGGCTGGACTACGGCCAACGCCTACGGGCGCTTGTCCCGGTCTGGCCGGTGCTGGTCATATTCCTGCTTGTCATCGGCGGCATCTATACCGGCGTCTTCTCGCCCACCGCCGCCGCCGCCGTCGGCGTCGCCGGCACCGCCATCGTGGCGCTGGCCAATCGCGGGCTTACCTTCGCCGGACTGCGCGACTCGCTGCTGGCCACCGGGCAGACCTCGGCGATGATCTTTTTCATCATCCTGGCAGCGGGGTTCTACAACGCTTTCCTGTCCTCGGCGCTTGTGCCGCAGACCCTCGCCGGATTCTTCCTCGAGTCCGGCCTCAGCCCGTGGCTGATCCTGATCGGCATGCTGCTTCTCTACCTCGTTCTGGGTACGGTGATGGACTCGCTGGCGATGATCTTCCTGACGGTGCCGATCTTCATCCCCATCGTCACCCAGCTCGATTTCGGCATCCCGCCCGCCGAGGTCGGCATCTGGTTCGGCATCCTGGTGCTGATGTCGGCCGAGATCGGCCTGATCACGCCGCCCGTCGGCATGAACCTTTTCGTCATCAACGCCATGTCGGCCGAGGTGCGCATCGGCGAGACCTATCGCGGTGCCCTGCCCTTCGTCGCATCGGACATCCTGCGCATCGCGATCCTCGTCGCGTTCCCCGCGATCACCATGGGGCTGGTGCGGCTGTTCTACTAGCCGGACCTCAGGTGCCGTCCCAGACCGCGCGCGGCACCATCACCTCGCCCCGCGCAATCAGCCGCGCCGTCCGGGTCAGCCCCGCCGAGACAAAGACAAAGGGATCGGTCTCGAACCGCACCCGGACCTCCATCACGCCCGAGGGATGCTCGATCACCACCGCTGCCGGCGACGCACCGGCGGGCCGCGCCAGCCCATCGGCCACCGTGCCGGGCGCCAGCGCGCAGGCCGCCAGGCATTGCGACCCGGTCACCGCCAGCGTCGGATGCGTCGTCCAGGGCATGAAATAGCGTGCCGCGAAGTGCCCCTCGCCGGCAGGCGCCGCGATCAGGCCGATCTTGGGCACCACCGATTTCGTCACGTCGCCCAGCCCCATGCGCCGCCCGGCCTCGATCCGCACCTTCTCCATCCGGGCGAACAGGTCCGGCATGCCGTCCAGTTCTTCCTGGCTTTCATGCCCCGTCACCCCGAAATCGGCGGCCCGCGCGATCATCATCGGCATCGCCACGTCGACGCAGGACACCGCGACGCCCTCGATCTCGTCCCTGGGCTGGCCGGTCGGGAACATCGCCCCGGTGCGCGAGCCGGTCACTTCCATGAAATTCACCGCCACCGGCGCGGCGGTCCCCGGAACCCCGTCGATTGCCACGTCGCCGTCATAGCGCACAGCGCCGCCCGGCGTCTGCACCTCTGCCTCGACCAGCGCCCCGGTATTGACGGCACGGATGCGGACCGGCGTGACGCCGTCGCGCGCCGTCACGAGGCCCATCTCGATGGCCGCGGGGCCCACGCCCACCAGGATGTTGCCGCAGGTCGGCGCGAAATCGACCAGTCGCTCCTCGACCGCCACCTGCGCGAAGAAATAGTCGATATCCGCGTCCGGATCCTCCGACCGCGACAGCATCGCCACCTTCGTCGTCACCGCGGTACCGCCGCCGAGCCCGTCGATGTTGCGCGGATTCCCCGCGCCCACCACGGCGATCAGCACATCCGCCAGCCGGTCGCGGTCTTTCGGCAGATCGGACGCCTTGAAATAGGGCCCGCGCGAGGTCCCGCCGCGCAGGAAGTGGTACGGGATTGCGGTCTGGCTCATGTCAGCGGCCACGGCAGATCGACATAGTCCTGCAGCAGTCCCGGCGGGAAGTCGCGGTTCAGCGACCAGGCCATCGCGCACATGAAGGCGATGCCGCAGGCGGCATAGATCGCCGCCGCCCCGGCGCTCAGCCGCGCGCGCACCTTGAGGAAGGCGAACAGGAACAGCGCCAGCGCCAGGATGAAGCCCAGAAGCGAGGTAAGCAGCAGAAGGCCCGCGAACCAGGCCAGCGTCGACCACAGGGTGTGGGTCGCGGTCGCGTCCTCGCCATGGGATTCGCGGTCGGCGAAGATCGGGTCGGTTTCAGGCTTCATCATCATCTGGATGAACAGCCAGGCGCAGCCAACCAGGCAGACCCCGGCCACGAACATCGGGAAGGTCCGGTCGCGGCTGAAGCTGGGGATCGAGGCCGCGTCATAGAAGGCATAAGCGATATAGGCCGTTACCGCGGCCAGGAAGATCAGCGGCGCGCGCTTGGAGCCCGAGGCGACGTCGCCCTCCGACCGCAGGTTCTTGGCCTGACGCAGGCCGACCACGACCGAGATCACGGTGATGATGATCAGGATGATCACGATGGGCGAAAAGATGTATTCCAGCCCGTCCTCCAGGCTCTTGCGGAACCGGGAAGAGGCGATCTGCACGGACTGGTTTGCATAAGTCTCGGCCGGGTTCGACAGCACGAAGCCGATCAGGAAGGCCGGCCGCGACCAGTCGAACCGGCGCATCAGGATGCCGAGAAAACCGATGGCGAACAGCGCCACCAGATCCATCAGGTTCTGGCCCGACTGGAAGGCGGCGAAGCTGATGATCATGAACAGGAACGGCGCCAGCAGCACGAAACGGATCGTGGTCAGCTTGGCGATGCCGCCCGAGGCGGCGATGCAGATCACCGTACCGACCACATTGGCCAGCGCCAGCAACCAGACGATCGAATACGTGATATTAAGGTTGTTCTTCAGCATCGCTGGCCCGACCTCGATCTGGCCCGATCCAAGCAGCGCGATTGCGCCGATGAAGATCGCCATCGAACCCGATCCGGGTATGCCGAACAGCAGCGTCGGCACCAGCCCGCCGCCTTCCTTGGCGTTGTTCGAGCTTTCCGGCCCGATCACGCCGCGCACCTCGCCCTTGCCGAAGTTCGACTTGTCCTTGGTGGTCTGCACCGTGTGGCCATAGGCGATCCAGTCGACGACCGAGCCGCCCAGCCCGGGGATCACGCCGACGATCACCCCGATGATCGAACAGCGCACCGACAGCCAGATATTGGCGAACCAGTCCTTGACACCGTCCAACCAGCCGCCGCCCAGCTTCTGCTCCTTGGCGATGGCGCGGTCCTGGCGCAGAAGCGAGACGATCTCGGGAATGGCGAAAATGCCAAGGCCGACGATCACCAGCTTCAGCCCGTCGGTGAGGTAGGGAAAATCGTAGGACGACATCCGCAGATCGCCGGAAGAGGCACCCTCGCCGATGGTGCCCACCAGCATGCCCAATCCCGCAGCGACGATGCCCTTGACCGCCACGCGTCCGGCAAGGATGCCGACCATGCTGAGGCCGAAGATCGTGATCATCAAAAGCTCGGGCGTGCGAAACTCCAGCACGATGGGCCGGGCGATCAGGATGAACAGCGTCAGAAAGCTGGCGCCCACCAGCCCGCCGAAAAGCGACGAGGCAAAGGCCGCCGACAGCGCACGCGCCGCCTGCCCGCGCTTGGCCATCGGAAAGCCGTCGAGCACGGTGGCCTGGCTGGCCGACGATCCGGGAATGCCCATCAAGACGCTGGCGAAGGTGTCCGAAGTGGGCACGACGGCCACCATACCGATCATCAGCGCAAGGCCCAGGATCGGGTCCATCCCGAACATGAACGGCAACAGCAGCGACAGCCCGGCGATCCCGCCAAGACCGGGAAACACGCCGACGCAAAGCCCCATCACGACGCCAAGCACCAGGTAGCCGATGACCACGGGTTGCAGGATCAGGCCCCAGGCCTCGCCCAGCGCCGGCATCGCTTCCAGAATGACTTCCACGAATAGCCCCCCGCCTAGCTTGCATAAATGCCCCGCCGGTCAGGGCGGGGCATTCTGAAAGCAAGGCCTAGTTCAGCGTCACGCCATAGCGCTCGGACAGCCAGTTGGTCACGAACTCCTTGGCCTCGGCCGGCACCTTGGTGGCGCTTTCCATCGCGGTCTTGGCCTTGGCGCCGGTCATCTGAGGATACTTGCCCAGACGCGCCGCGCTGATCTCGGCGAAGTCGCCGCGCGCCTTGATCGCCTCAAAAGCGTCCGAATAGGTGTCGATCGCGGCCTGCGGCGCGCCGGCCGGCAGGAACACCATCTTCTGTGCCGGGAAGCCGGCGACGAAGAAGGCCTTCCAGGCCTCCCAGGCCGGGCCGGACGTCTCGCAGCCCTCGGTCGCCTCGCAGACCTCCTTGAAGGACGGCATGTCCGGGAAGGTCGGGTCGCGCACGATGTTACCATCGTCATCCAGCGCGCCGAAGGCGAACCACGGCACCGCGGTTTCGGCCTCGACCAGCGGCATCACGCCCGACAGGAACGACGACGAGGTCTGATAGTCGATATTGGCTTCGCCGCGCTCGAACATCAGGCGGCCGTCACCGCGTCCCTTGATGCCAAAGACCGGCTCGACGTTCAGCCCCAGCATCTCCCAGGCCAGAAGCGGCACCAGGTCAAGCCGCGTGGCGCCCTGGCTGCCGTAGATGAAATCGACGTCAGTCAGGCCAGCAACGCCCTCTTCTTCCAGCGTCTCGGCCAGATCCGGCGGCAGATAGGCGACGCCACCCGTTCCCGAGGCCAGAACCACGTTCCAGTCGTTGTATTCGTACTTCACCCGCGGGTCGCCCAGCAGATAGGGGAACTGGGTGGAACCCGACGAGCCGAAGATCAGCGTGCCTTCGCTGTCATCGTATTTCTGCTCCTGGAAAAAGTTCGCTCCCTTGGTCGAACCGGCGCCGGGCATGAACTTGACGACGACGGTGGGCTGGCCGGGCAGCGCTTCGCTGAGCAGCGGCGCGTAAAAGTTCGCCCATTTGGCCGAACCGCCGGTTTCCGAGAACGGAATGATCCATTCGACTGTCTTCCCCGACAGATCGATGGCATGACTTCCGGCAAAGGCCGATGTCGATGCGATGGCGAAAGAGGCCGCGAGGGCCAGGGTCTTCATGGTCATGTTTCCTCCCATTGGCGAATAAGCCGCCGTTTCTCAGCGCAGGACATGCGCTTGATGCACAGCCTATAACTTGCGAACCTTGCGCCAAGCTGACGGGCGGACAGAATGCGCATTGCCATAATCGAGGACAATCAAAGCGTTGCCAAGGGCATAGCGTACCGATTGCAGGATCGGGGCCATGCGACCGATCTGGTACACGACGGTAATGCGGCCGACGACTTCCTGCGGTCGGATGAAAACGACGTGGTGATTCTCGACATCAACCTGCCCGGCACCGACGGATTGACGCTGCTGCGGGCCATGCGCGCGCGCGGCGATACGCGCCCCGTTCTGCTGCTGACGGCGCGGGTCGAAACCGGCGACCGGGTGACCGGTCTCGATGCCGGTGCGGACGACTACCTGGTAAAGCCGTTCGAGATGGACGAGCTCGAAGCCCGGATCCGCGCGCTGTCGCGCCGCGTCTCGGCCCCGGTGCTGTCGGAATTGAATCTGGGCCGCCTGAGCTACCAGCCCGAGGCCCGCACCGTCCGTATCGACGGCGAACCGCTCGACCTGCCGCGGCGCGAGTTGTCGCTGCTCGACGCGCTGTTGCGGGCTGGGACCGCCGCCTTGTCGAAGGGCGAGTTGATCGAGCGTCTCTACGGCACCGGCGCCGACGTCTCCGAGACCGCGATCGAGGCGCATGTCTCGCGGCTGCGCAAGAAGATCGCCGCCGCCGGCCTCGAGATCCGCAGCCTGCGCAATATCGGCTACGTCCTGCAGGAAAGCCCCGGATGACCAGCCG
>JAHELH010000290.1 GCA_024644285.1 Paracoccaceae bacterium
CCATCGTGCTGTTCGCGGTGATCTGGTTCATGGTGCTGTTCGTCACGCTGCCCCTGCGGCTGAAGACGCAGGGCGACGTCGGCAAGATCGAGCCCGGCACCCATGCCGGGGCGCCCGCGAATCTGCGGATGAAACGGATCCTGGTGATCGTGACGGCTGTCGCCTTGCCGCTTTGGGCCATCGTCGCGGGCGTCATCGTGTCCGGGGTGGTCACTCTCGACGACCTAGATTTCTTCAGGTCTCTGCGTCCAAGCGGTGGAACAGGTGGGTGAAGGTCGCCACGCCGAGGATCGGGATCACCAGGTTGATCAGCGGGATCGTCAGCGGCACCGCCATCAGTGAACCCGCCGCCCAGACCTGGGGGATGTTGCGCCGGAACGCCTGTTTCGCCCGGGCGCGCCCGAGACGGCGCGCGGCCACGAGCTGAAAATACTCCCGGCCCAGCAGGAACCCGTTCAGCGCCCAGAAGATGAACGGCGCCAGCGGCACGAAGACGATGTAGAGCGTCAAGGCGACCGCGTTCGCCAGGATGATCACGCCGAGGAAAGTGAGCGAATCCACCAGCCCGTCGAGCAAGGACAGGCCCTTCGCCGGCGGCAGGCCTGGATAGTGCCGGTCCTCGACCGCCTGCGCCACGTCTTCCAGGAAGACGCCGGTGAAGGCAGAGGCGACCGGCACCATCAGGAACACCGACAGCCCCATCATCAAAAGGATCGAGGCGTAGGACAGGAAGTCGTCGACCCAGGTGATCTCGCCGATCACCGGCAGGGTGAAGTTGTCGGGGACGACCCATTGCACGAATCCGGCGAACAGCGCGTAGGCGGCGAAGAGCAGGATCACGGTCAGCGCCAGGCCCAGCCACAGCACGCGGCGGAACCTCGGATCGCCGA
Source organism: Paracoccaceae bacterium (assembly GCA_024644285.1). GTDB lineage: Bacteria > Pseudomonadota > Alphaproteobacteria > Rhodobacterales > Rhodobacteraceae > JAHELH01. The sequence continues at coordinate 891 of JAHELH010000290.1, forward strand.
TCTGCCGCAGCGCCTTGAAGAAGTCGGAGAGGATCATGTCGTCACCCAGGTCGTGAGGGTTTCGATATCCGGGCGCGGCCGGTCCGGCGGGGCGCTGGTCTCGGTGCCGATATGGACCAGCCCGGCGACGCTTTCGTGATCGTCCAGCGCCAGCCCGTCGCACAGAAACTCGCGGTCATAGCACGGCCAGCCGGTCAGCCAGTTCGCGCCCCAGCCTGCCGCCAGCGCGGCATTGAGCAGCGCCAGGCAGACGGCGCCGGCGGAATAGGTCTGCTCGATGGCGGGGATCTTGTCGCTGGGTTTCGGCGAGGCCACGACCGCGACCGCCAGGTCGGCATCGGCATATTGCCGGACCGCCTTGGCGACGACCTCTTCGTCGTGACCCAGCGCCGCGCCGCGCGCCCGCACCAGACCGGCCAGCCGGTCCAGCGCCGGCTTTTCCAGAACGACGAAGCGCCAGGGCTCCAGCTTGCCGTGATCAGGGCTGCGGGCGGCGGCGGTCAGCAGCGTTCTGAGCGTCGCGCGGTCCGGCACCGGGCCGGTCAGCGTCTTGGCCGGGCGCGAGCGGCGGGTCAGCAGAAAATCCAGCGCGGCGGGGTTCGGTGTGGGCATGATGGCTCCGTTTTTCCCCCATGTCAGGCAGACGGGGGGCGGCTGCAAGGGGTGCTGCGAAATTGGCGCGTCAGCGGCCATGCTTGTGGGGCAGAAGCAGGGCGTAAAGCGCGGCATTCATCGGCGCCTCGACGCCGGCCTTTTCGGCCAGCCGCGCGGCGGCGCCCGATATCCAGTCAATCTCCAGCGGTCGGCCGTTTTCCAGATCGATGGCGGTCGAGGCCCGCATGGTTTTCGGCATGTCGTGAACACTAGCCCATATCTTTTGGTCCAGGTCGTCGGGCAATGCGATGCCCAGCGCACGGCCGATGCTGGCGGTCTCGGCCAGTACGGCGCGGAACAGGTGGCCCAGTTGCGGCGTCGAAATGATATCTGCGATGGTGCAGCGCCCCGCCGCCGTCACGCCGGACATGGCCGAGAACAGCACGAATTTCGCCCAGACGTCGCGCTCGATGTCGTCGGTTGCGGGCGCCGAGGATCCGGCTTCGTTGATCGCCGCCCGCAAGGCGTCGATGCGCGGCGAGGGGCGGCTGTCGCGCTCGGCGAAGATGAATTCGTTGAACGTGCCGGTCTGTTTGATGACGCCCGGCTCGGCAATCGTCGTAGAGACTTTCGCCAGGCCATTGGCTACGTGACGCTCCGGCAGGATGCTCGCCAACCTGTCTGCGGCCTCGACGCCATTCAGGAACGGCACCACCACGGTATCCTCGCCCAGCATCGGCAGGCACGCCGCGGCCGCACTCTCCAGCCCGCCGCCCTTGACGCCGAAAATGATCGCGTCGACCGGTCCCACCTTTGCGGTGTCGTCGGTGGCGATCCACGGTCGGTGGGTTTCCGCGCCGGCCGGTCCGTCGAGGGTCAGGCCGTTCTCGGCGATGGCCGCAAGATGCGCGCCGCGCGCGATGGTGGCGACCTGGTGTCCCGCCAGTCCAAGCCGGACCGCCAGGAACCCCCCGATCCCGCCGGTCGCAACCGTTGCAATCCGCATGGCACCCTCCAATGTTTGCGCAGGACCATCGTAGCCCAGGGCAAGGCGCTGTGGCCATCGACGTGCCGCCAGACGTTATGTCACTCCGGTCGGGTGGCGTTATCGCTTTGAATGCAAATGATAATCCGCCAGTTCGTCCAGCATGTCGTCGTACACACCCTGCAGCCGGGGGTTCGGCTGTCGCGCGGCGAAGGTTGCGGCGAAGGGGTCGGGGGCGGTGATGGCGCTGCCCGACAACTCCTCCAGCACCGCGTGGCCGCAGAACGGCACGTAGACCTCGGAATAGCCGCCCTCGTGCACCAGCACGAGCCGACCACCGCAGAGGGCGTCCGCGGCCGCCATGACCTGCCGGGTCATCGCGCGGAAGGTCTCGGCGGTCGCCAGCATGCGGCTGAGCGGGTCGATGGCGGCGGCGTCATAGCCGCAGGCGACGACAATGACATGGGGGCGGAACCGCTCCAGCGCCGGGATCGCGATGCGCTCCATGGCGTTGAGGTAGGTGGCATGGCCCGCGCCGGGCGGCAACGGGATGTTGACGTTGCTACCCTTGGCATTGCCCTCGCCGCGCACCTCCGCGTCGCCGGTGTCGACGGGGTAGTTGTGCTCCTGGTGCAGTGAAATCGTCAGAACGTCGGGCTCGGCGATGAATATCGCTTCGGTTCCGTTGCCGTGGTGTACGTCCCAGTCGACCACCGCCACCCGGCCCGCCTTGCCCGCCTCCTGCGCCGCGCGCACCGCGATGGCGATGTTGGCCAGAAGGCAGAAGCCGTTCGGCCAGTCG
>JAHELH010000291.1 GCA_024644285.1 Paracoccaceae bacterium
GATCTCGCGCGCCTGGGCGCAGCTGGCCACCGGGCGCTCGTATTTCTCGCACAGCGCCACCGCCCGCTGCACCAGCGCCGCGTTCGACGGCGCCAGGGTGTCGCGGTCCAGCCGCATGTTGTCCTCCAGCCCGGTGCGGGTATGCCCGCCCGCGGCAATCGACCACTCGTTGACCCTGATCTGCGCCGGCCCCACCCCGGCGCCGCACCACTCGGCGTCGGGCGCGATGCGGTTCACCGTCTTCACGTAGAAATCGAAGACCTCCTTGTCGGCGGGCATCGCGTTCTTCACGTTCATCACGAACTGGATGTAGAGCGGCTTTTTCAGTCGCCCGTCCTCGGACATCTTCACCGCCTGGAAGATGTGGCTGAGGTCGAAGCACTCGATCTCCGGCTTGACGTCGTATTTCAGCATCTCGCTGGCAAGCCAGTCGACCAGGTCGGGCGGGTTCTCGTAGACCCGTGTCGGAAAGTTGTTCGACCCCACCGAGAGCGACGCCATGTCCGGCCGCAACGGCAGCATCCCGCCGCGCTCGGCCCCCGCGCCCGACCGCCCGCCGGTCGACAGCTGCACGATCATGCCGGGACAGTGCTTCTCGATCTCTTGCTTCAGCCGGGCAAAGCGCTCGGGGTCCGACGTCGGCGTGCCGTCCTCCAGCCGCACGTGGCAATGCGCGATGGACGCCCCGGCCTCGTAGCTTTCCTGCGTCGACTCGACCTGTTCCTCGATGGTGATCGGCACCGCCGGGTTGTTCTCCTTGCGAGGGACCGAACCAGTGATGGCGACGCAGATGATACAGGGGTTGGACATGGGGCCTCCGCTGGTTTTGGCCAGCGTATTGCGCTCCACATCCTACCGCAACTGCAAGCAATTCTGTCGGTTACGCGGAATCAATTGCCTTCTGCAGCGCCTCGACCAGCTTTTCGGGCACTGAAAGCTGGGGCAAGTGATCGCTATCAAGGTGTTCGACAACGGTCGCCGCAGCGCCGCCGGCAGCCCCTTCAATCATGGCCTTCTGTTGTTCAGGAAGGATCACGCCATCCTCGTCACAGCGGATGTAGTACCGCTTTTTGTCCGCAAATGCCGGCGTCTCGCGAAAGGGTTCATTCAACGGCTGAAAAGGTTGGATGGATCTGGCCGCGTCGACGCCGGATCCCTTGTGATCTTCAAACTCTTCTCTAACTCGGCCAAGGAAACCTAGGAACGGGACCGTACCGTTCAAATCCAGCAGTGACGCCACAGACTTTCCATCGCTGGGAAGAATTGCGGCAACGTAAATCAACTTCGCCACGCTTTCTGGCTTGCTGGCCGCGATCTGCGAAATGACCATGCCGCCCATTGAATGACCAATCAGAATCCAATCATCCGTTTGTCCCATCCGTTTGCTGACTTCCGCCAAGTATTGAGACATGGTCGTGTCAAAATCGAATACGGACTTGAATGGCTTCAAGCCTACCAAGGCAAGAAAAATGTCCTTCGCTTTTGGCGCTGGCTTGTCGTGCCCCGGGAGTTGGACAACTTCCACGTGGTGACCGTGTTTGCCGGCGAGTTCTTGGGGAATTGTGAACCAGCTCTTTGCGTTTGCGCCGGCGCCATGAACGAACATCAAATTGGCCATCGAAATCTCCATTTGAAAAACCGGCCAGTTGAGGTCGAGTTAATTGGCCAGAACCGACCTTAACACGAGAATCCTTCAGCCGAAAATCCCGGGGAGGGCGGGATGCCGGCGTAGCGCGCGGCAAGGTGGGTTCGAAACCCACCCTGCGCCGAAAATCGCCCCGCGCCGGGCGTCACATGTCCAGGAACACCGTCTCGCCGTCGCCCTGCAGCCGGATGTCAAAGCGGTAGGCTCCGTCGCCGGTCGTCTTCGCGATCAGCGTCTCGCGGCGCGGCGCCTGCTCGATGCGCGACAGGACCGGGTCGCCCGAATTGTCCTCGTCGTCGAAATAGATCCGGGTCTGCAGCCCGATATTGATGCCGCGCGCCGCGATCCACAGCGCAATGTGCGGCGCCTGGCCACCGGCGCGGCCCGGCTTGACCGTGCGCAAGGTATATTCGCCGGTGTCCATGTCGGCGGCGAAGCGACAGAAGCCCGTGACCTTGGGGTCGGCGCCGTCCTGCCCGGGGTAGATCCCCGCCGCATCCGCCTGCCAGCTTTCCAGCATCGCATCGCGCAGCGCCCAGCCGGTGCCGTCATGGACCGAACCGGTGATCGTGATCACCTGGCCTTTCGCCCCGTCCTCAATGGCGCGCTTGCCCAGGTCTTCCGGGTAGACGCCGTCGATCCCGGCGAAGCTGGGGATGCAGCCGATATGCACGTAAGGCCCCGCTGTCTGGCTGGGGGTTTCCTGCAGCGTCTTCAACTCCTGCACCATCACGTCCCCTCCGGCCGGTTCTCGAACATCGTCTGCCGCCGGCCGCGCAGCACGATGTCGAACTTGTAGGCGAGATAGTCCATCGGCCGCGCGCCGGCCATGTCGAGCGGCGCCACCAGCCGGTCGATCTGGGCGCGGTCCTTGATGGTCGCCACGATCGGGCAGCGCGCGATCAGCGGATCGCCCTCGAAATACATCTGGGTGATCAGCCGCTGGCCGAAGCCGGAGCCGAAGACCGAGACATGGATGTGCATCGGCCGCCAGTCGTTGCCGCGATTGGGCCAGGGATAGGCGCCGGGGCGGATGGTCAGGAACTCGTAACGCCCCTCCGCGTCGGTCAGCGTCCGGCCGCAGCCGCCGAAATTCGGGTCGAGCGGCGCGAAATAGCTGTCCTTGACGTGCCGGTAGCGGCCGCCGGCATTGGCCTGCCAGATCTCGATGAGCGTGTGCGGCACCGGCCGGGCGTTTTCGTCCAGGACCCGCCCATGCATCCGGATGCGCTCGCCCATGGCCGGCGCCGCGCCGCGGCTGAAGTTCAGGATCAGGTTGTTGTCGAGCGGGCCGATCACGCCGTGACCGAAGACCGGGCCGGTTTCCTCGGTGACGGTGCTGCCGAGCGACAGGAGCGGCCATTTCGGCGAGCGGGCGACGGAGGTCTTGTAGCCGGGATCGCAGGAAACCGGGTGGACCGCCCGGTCGCGCGGGATCAGCGGATCAGTCATCGCCGGCCTCCATCTCGGCATAGGTCGCCTTGGCGATCTTCAGCGCCTGGTTGGCGCGCGGCACCCCGGCATAGATCGCGACATGCTGGAACGCCTCCAGCACGTCGCGCTTGCTGGCCCCGGTGCGGGCCGTGGCGCGGACATGCATCGCGATCTCCTCGAAATT
>JAHELH010000292.1 GCA_024644285.1 Paracoccaceae bacterium
TTCGGACGTCTTTGCCGAGGTCAGGCTGGACGTGTTTCCCTGATGTGTCGGGTATGTCCCCGTGGGGACATGGGGATAACCGTTTGACATAAATAACTTTACCGCTAACAGAAACTGTAGCCGCAAAGCTAGAAGATTTCGCATGCGAGCAAACCGGAACTGTGACTCTGCCCTCAAGAATCCACTGAGGGCGGGCTGGCAAAGATCGAAGCCTGTTACGAGAGACGTGCTGAACGAGCGGCTGAGTCAAAAACGCATTCGGTAGGGATCAATCAGGATAAGTCCAAAGGTCTTCATCCGCCTGAATAGCCGCAACAACCTCTTTCGCCCGAGCCAGTGCACCCCGACGGGTTCCCAAGCCCATGTGGTCGGCCTCGATTTGGACGAGATAGCTTGCAACGGTTTCCTCCGCCACACCTCTGCGAATTTGGCCCGCAACTTGAATCAAGTAGCTGTCATACTCGTCAGCAAAAGGCAGGCAGTCCTCATCGTCCCATTTCTGATCCGGCCCCAGCAATCCTATCGGGTCCCAGATCGACCAGCCAATATCACGCAGCCGCGACAACTTTATCTTGGGCGGTGGCGTCAGCGGGGGATCAAGAAGTGGCATCTGCTCGCGCCTTAAACCTGGTTGATGGACTGAGACTAATCGATCCCGCAAGACTTTTCAGCCCTGCGATATGTGAGGTCTCCGGGTTGCCGAGCCTTGTTGTCGCCGTGCCATTTGGTCACATTCGTGCCTTTCAGATCCAGTGGCATTTCTACTTGGTTGAAACGGAAAACGCCGCGCCCGTCAGTTCCATGGCAGCGGCTGCTGGGCGTAGCCGATATAGAGCGGATGCCGGGGATGCCCGGCCCGGGTCAGCCCGAGGTGAAACAGCGGCGCGCCCGCGCCACGCAGCAGCGCCTCGACCGCCGGGCCGCGGTCGAGATGCGCGCCGTGGGTGCCCCAGGCGCAGATCACCCGGTCGGCCCAGCCGGCGCTGTCCACGATCGCGGCGTCGTTCCGCGGCCCGACGGGATCGGCGGCGGCGCGCATCGCCTTGGGGTCGGTCTCGCGCCAGGCGAAGATGTTGGTGACCCGGAACGCCCCGAACCCGAGCGCCCGCGCCCGCCGTTCGCAGCGTTCCACGGTGGGATCGTTCTGCACCTCGGTCGCCGTTGACGGGTTGAGCATCACGAAGAGCGCCCGCGCCCCGGCCGGGTTCCAGATGCGGGTGAGCAAGTAGCGGTAGCGCAGGCAATCGGAATATACCGCGGTCGAGGCGGCGTCGTCCTTTTGATGGCTGCGGGTGATCATGCGGCCATTTGCCCGTTTCCCGCGGCGCGATCAAGCGGCCGGCGCCACGGGGCCCTGTCACGGGAACGTGAAAGATACCGGATTGCAGGGGCACGGCCCCGGTTCCAGACTGGCGCGGCGACTTCAGATAGGCATTGGAGACAATCACATGAAGCACTTCGTCCTTACCTTGTCCGCCGCCACCTTCCTCGCCGCCGCGCCCGGTCCGGCGCCGGCGCAGGAGGTCAACCGGGAACTGGTTCCGGTGACCGGCGACGTGTTCCTGATGCGGAACAATTTCCACAATTCGCTGGTCGTCCGCACCTCCGAAGGCACGGTGCGGATCGACCCGATCAACGCCGAGGCCGGCGCCTGGCTGAACGACAACCTGGGCAGCATCGACGCCCCGCCGGTGTCGCACCTGATCTATTCGCACAGCCACCTCGACCACGCCTCGGGCGGCGACGCGCATGCAGGCGCCGAGGTGATCATGCACGAGGACGCGCCCGAGGCCGTCGACGGCGTCGCGGCGACCCGCCGCGTCGGCGACAGCGAGAGCATCGAGATCGGCGGCAAGACCTTCGAGATGACGAATCTGGGCCCGGGACATGACAACCACATGCTGGTCACAGTGGTGCGCCCGGAAAACGTGGCCTTCATCGTCGACGTGGCCGCGCCCAAGCGGCTGCCGTTCCGCGATTTCGCCGGCGCCAACCTGGACGACTGGATCGGGCAGATCGCCAAGGCGCAGGAGCTCGACTTCGAGATTTTCGCGCCGGGCCACGCAAGCCCGGGCACGCCGGAGGATCTGGACGACGCCATGACCTACATGCAGGACCTGCGCGCCGGCGTGCTGGCCGGGTTGCAGGCGGGCAAGTCGGTCGACGAGATCACCGCCGACCTGACGCTGGACGCTTACGGTGACTGGGGCCAGTACGAGGATTGGCGGCCGCTGAACATTCAGGGCATGGCGGATTACCTGCAGCGCGAGGGCCTGGTCAACTGACCGGCGCGGTCGCGGGTCAGGTATTGAACACCCGGGTCGGGTGCAATTCGCCCGCCCGGTAGGTGCCCACCGCCACCGCCCGGCCGTCGAGCGAGGCCCAGGCCTCGTCGCCGTACTCAGCCTCGGAATTCAGCACCATGCCGGGATTGCCGTTGCGCAGGCGCGCAGCACCTTCCGGCGTGCAGCGCAGTTCCGGCAGGTCCGCCAGGCCATCCTCGAGCGGCAGTAGCAGCGCGTCGATTTCCGGCGATTTCGCCAGTTCCTCGACGCGGTCGAGCGTTACCCCGTCGTCGGCATCGAACGGCCCGGACCAAATGCGCCGCAATGTGGTGACATGTGCGTGGCAGCCCAAGGCCTCGCCGAGATCCCGGGCGATGGCGCGCACGTAGCCGCCCTTGCCGCAGGTCATCTCGAGCACGGCGTGATCGGCATCGGGCCGCTCGACCAGGTCCAGAGATTCGACGTAGAGCGGGCGCGCGGCAAGTTCCAACGCATCGCCGTCGCGGGCGAGCTTGTAGGCGCGTTCGCCGTCAATTTTCACTGCGGAAAACTGCGGAGGCACCTGCAGGATATCGCCGCTAAACGCAGGCAGGGCGGCGCGGATCTCGTCGTCGGAAGGGCGCAGGTCGCTGGTCGCGATCACCTCGCCCTCGGTGTCGTCGGTGTTGGTGGCCTGGCCAAGCCGGATCGTGAACCGGTAGGCCTTCAGCGCGCCGGTGACGTACGGCACCGTCTTGGTCGCCTCGCCCAGTGCCACCGCCAGCACGCCGGTCGCCGACGGATCCAGCGTGCCGGCATGGCCGGCCTTCTTTGCATCGAACGCCCAGCGGACCTTGTTGACGACGGCGGTCGAGGTGATGCCGGCGGGCTTGTCCACCACCAGCCAGCCCGAGATGTCGCGGCCCTTGCGCCGGCCCATTCTCAGTCGCCTTCCACGTCCCGCCGGACGGTATCCTGGCGCAA
>JAHELH010000293.1 GCA_024644285.1 Paracoccaceae bacterium
GCCGGGCGCGTAGGGCGCGTCGACCGACCAGACCCGCGCGCCGTAGGTTTGCTTGTAAAACGGGTCGTCCATGCCGTGAAAGCCCGCCAGCCGGATCACGTGGCGCACCTCGCCGAGGGCGTCCAGCGTGGCGAGGCCGGCCTCGCCCAGCCGCACCGAGTTGACGAGGATCAGCGCACCGTCCTCGTCGATGATCGTCATGTTGCGCGAGAACCGGGCCGGCAGCGGCGCGCTGATCGTGACGCAGCCTGAGACGAAGTGAATGCCGGGGAAGATCTCGGCGATCTCGCCATGCGGCAGGGCGGGGGAATGCGGGCGCGGCGCGGACATGGCGGTTCAGGCCGGCGGCGATGCGGCGTCCGTGCCCTGCCAGACCGCCCAGGCCAGCACCATGATCGCGGCCCAGGCTATGGTGAAGATCACGGTCCGGGCCATGAGCACGCGGATACCGGCGAGAAACACCACGAAATGCGCAATGCGCGCCCAGAAGAACACCGCCGCTGCCGCCGCCGTGGTGCCGGTCGAGATCCCGAGGACGTGGGCGACAAGGATCAGCGCCGCGAAGGCCCCGAACTGCTCGACGAGGTTGATATGCGCCCGGTTGGCGCGGCGAACCCAGGCGGGAAACTGCGATTGTTCGCGCAGGTTGGTGTAGTCGTCGGGCTGGAGCAGCCCCTTGGTCGAGACCTGGCCGATGATATGCGGGATCCAGGCGAGGTTCAGCAAGAGGGCGCTGAGGAAGAGATAGGTCAGTTCCGTGGTCATCGCGGGCTCCTTTTCGGGCAGGCGGTCAGTCGGCGTACTGGTCGTGGCGCCGGACCCAGCCCTGGTTGTAGTCGAGGTCGTCCTCGTTGCGGCCCTTGGGAGTGAGATCGAGCAGCTGGTAGGCGCCGTTGAACCAGTCGAGACCGCGGGAATAGGTGGCGTAGGTCAGGTAGGTGTCCTCGCCCTCGCGCAGCCAGGCGGTCAGGCCATGCGCCTCGGTCGCGGGGAAGGGCTGCTGGCGGAAATTGTAGTAGACGCTGCCGCTGTCGACCTCTTCCCTGGTGAAGCTGACGTTCATGTCGCGGTTGAATTCACCCGCGTCGCCGCGCCACTTGAACCGCCAGCCCATGCGCTTGCGGTAGGCGTCGATGGTCGCGAAGGGGGCTGTCGAGACGAAGACGAGCGAGGTGTCGCGGTGTGCGAGGTGGACGTCAATGCCATCGAGATTATCGGCCCAGAATGAGCAGGAGGGGCAGCCTTCGTCCCAGTCGGGGCCGTACATGAAGTGGTAGACCAAAAGCTGGCTGCGGCCGTCGAAGAGGTCGGCGAGGGTTTCGCTGCCGTCCGGGCCCTCGAACGTGTAGGTCTTTTCGATCTTCAGCGCCGGCAGGTCGCGGCGCGCCTTGGCGATGGCATCACGCTCGCGGGTATGGCCCTTTTCGCGCTCGAGGAGCTTCAGGCGGGCGGCGGTCCAGTCGTCGCGGGAGGTCGTGGTCTTGGCGGGCATGGCGGAACTCCTTTGGCTGAATTCCTTGGTTAATTAACAGAATGATGAATTAATGTAAAGTGCCGGCTGCGGCTGTTCGGCGCGGAACCGTCAGCGCGGATCGGGATTCGGATTGCTCAGGATCAGCATCCGGTTGTTGGCGGGCATGGCGTGGAGCGCGGCGAAGGCCAGGCCCGCATCGGCGGCGAGGGCCTCGATATCGGCCAGGTCGCGCAGGCCCCAGTCGGGGTTTTCGGCGCGCAGGCCGGCGTCAAAGGCGGCGTTGCCGGAGCCGATGTGGCGGCCGTGATCCTTGAAGGGCCCGTAGAAGATCAAGAGCCCGCCGGCGGCCAGCGCGCGGGCCGCGCCCGCGATGATGCCCCGGGCGACGGAATACGGCGCAATGTGGATGACATTGAGCGAGATGATCGCGGCGAGGGGGCCGAGGGCGGCGACCTGGGGATGCCCGGGCCAGGCGGTCGCGGCGTCGAGGTCCAGTGCATCGCGTTCCGGCAGGCGGAGGAAGGCCCGCCAGGCGGCGATCGAGGCGCGGTGGCCGGGATCGGGGTCCGAGGGCCACCAGTCGAGGCCCGGGAAGGCCAGCGCGAAGGCGCCGGCATGCTGGCCGGTACCAGCGCCGATTTCGAGCGCGGGCCCGGTGCGCCCGGCAAGCCACGGCGCCAGCGCGGCGATGATCGGCGGGCTGTTGCGCTCGAAAACCGGCGAGCGGAGGCGTCCGTCGGTCTCGGCATCGGCGTTGCCCGCATGGTAACGGGCGATGTGGGGGCTGGTGGGGGCAGTGCCCAACGGTTACTTGGCCGGCCCGATCATCATGACCATCTGACGGCCTTCCATCTTGGGCATGTTCTCGACCTTGCCGATTTCCTTGGTGTCCTCGGCGACCCGTTCCAGAAGCTGGCGGCCCAGGTCGAGATGCGCCATCTCGCGGCCGCGGAAGCGCAGCGTTACCTTGACCTTGTCGCCGTTTTCGAGAAACCGGAACACGTTGCGCATCTTGACGTCGTAATCGTGCACGTCGGTGTTGGGCCGGAACTTGACCTCCTTGATCTCGATGATCTTCTGCTTCTTGCGGGCCTCGGCCTCTTTCTTCTGGGTTTCGTACTTGAACTTGCCGAAATCCATGATCTTGACGACGGGAGGATTGGCGTTCGGAGATATCTCGACCAGGTCGAGCCCGGCTTCCTCTGCCATTTCCAGGCCGCGGCGGGGCGTCACCACGCCGACATTCTCGCCATCGGCCCCGATCAGTCTGATTTCTGTCGCCGTGATCCGGTCGTTTACGCGAGGGCCGGTGTCACGGGTCGGCGGGGCGTTGTGCGGTCTGCGGGCTATGGCTGATATCCTTCGGTTGTTGAAGCGAAACGCGAGGTTTAAGATACGGGGGCCAGAGGGCCGTTTCAACCGGATTATCACGGCTGTGCGTCATCGGGCGGATAGTTTTTCGCTTGAATTTACAGCGCCCTTGGCGCAAGAGCCGCAAATCACACGTCCGCCGGGAGACCGGCGCGAACCGAGAGGACAATTCATGAGCAAGACCTGGATCATCGCGCTGGTCGTGATCATCGCCGTGGGCGGCGGGTACTATTACTACGATCAGCAGCAAAAGGCTGCCGAGGCTATGCGGATCGCCGCCGAGGAAGAGGCCGCGGCCGCCAAGGCGGCCGAGGAAGCTGCTGCGAAGGCGGCCGAGGAAGAGGCCGCGCGCGTCGCCGCCGAGGCCGAAGCCGCCGCGAAGGCCGCCGAGGAAGAAGC
>JAHELH010000294.1 GCA_024644285.1 Paracoccaceae bacterium
GACGGCTCCAGCCAGGAGGCGATGGAACGCTCGTTCCACCAATCGGTGGCCGACCTGAACGCCTATCTTGACCACGTGCTCGAATCCGAAGCGATCGAACCGTCGCAGCTGGTGTTGTTCGGCTTTTCGCAGGGCACGATGATGAGCCTGCACGTGGCCCCGCGCCGGGACGAACCCGTCGCAGCCGTCGTGGGCTTTTCCGGCCGGCTGATCCAGCCCGAAAGCCTGGACGCTGAGGTCAAGTCGCGGATGCCGATCCTGCTGGTGCACGGCGATCAGGACGAAATGGTGCCGCCCGCCTCGCTGCCAGAGGCCGGCAACGCGCTGACCGCGGCGGGCTTCCGGGTTTACGCGCATGCGATGAAAGGCACCGGCCACGGCATTGCGCCGGACGGGCTGAGCGTCGCGCTGGCCTTCCTCAGAGAGCAGATATCCGCCTAACCCGCCCGGATTTCGTGACAATTCTGCACAGGTCGGCGCGCCGACTGGGCCAAATGGCGCCGCTTCCGGCATTTGATATTTTCTGTCGCCGGTTGCGCTGCTTATAGTCGCGGCAACTTCGCCCATCACCGTCGGACCGAACAGAGAGCCCCCATGCACGCCCCAGACCGGATCCCGCCAAAGCTGTCTCGCTACCTGACCACCAGCGCGCTCTGTGCCGTCGCCTCGGCGGTTCCCGTCAACACCAGCGCCGAGGACCGGGCCGTTTCGCCGGCAGAGGTTTCGCGGAGCGGGACGGGCAGCGGAACGCACGCGCCGCTGGAATACCACCCCACGACCCTCGGTACGCAGTTCGAGACCGCCAACATGCTTCCCGCGGGGGCATTCGCCTTCACCCTCGGCTCGGCGCAGACCGATCCCTCCACGGCGGCGGGCACGGGGTTGCAGATCTATTTCATCGGCGGGGCCTACGCGGTGAACGACCGGCTGACCTTCGGCATCGACGCGCAGACCTTCGAAGACCCGGTCGCCAAACCCATCATGGGCATGTTCCCCACCTTCGGCCTCGACGGCGTCGCCGCGTGGGTCAAGTACCAGGCCTTTGACGGGCCGCAGCTTGACATCGCGGTCGAAGGGTCGGCGGAGTTCTTCCGCCTGGACACCGCCGTCTTCGGCACCGCCACTGGCACCAACGCCGAGCACGTGATCGGTTCGATCCGCGCCCCGTTCACCTTCGATTTCTCGGACACGGTCCAGGGCCACGTCACGCCGGGCGTCTCGTTCTTTCCTGATGAGATCAACGGCATTCCGTTCTACGGCACGGTCGGCTATGTCGGCGCCGGGCTGAGCTTCAAGCCCAGCGAGCGGGTCGCGGCCTATGCCGCGGTGAACATGCCGGTATCGGGCGGCAACGCGGTGACCAGCGCCGGCGCGATCGACGACACGCCGGTCTGGACGGTCGGCGGGCGGTTCAACGTCACGCCGAAAACGGCGCTGGATATCTATGCCACCAACGGTCTCGGGGCGACCCCGGCGACCTCGATCATGACGCTCTGGCCGGGCGGCGACCAGGTCCTGGTGGGCGCGCGGCTGACGGTGACGCCGGGGCGCGGGCCCGGCTATCGCCCGAGCTACCGCGGCCTGCGCGAACTCGGCGCGCGCGAGCGCAGCCTGCAGCAGGACGGGTTCACCCTGACCTCGCCCGACACGCATGAGCCGGGAAGCCTGGCAGCGACCGCCTGGTACGGCTCTGACGACAATTACGGCGGCGGCCTGATCCTGGCGTTGGAACAGGACCTTCAGTTCGAGGGCTACCTGGAGAACAACGCCGACGACGGCAGCGTGCCGGCGGGCCTGCTTCCGACGACCGACCTGCGCTACATGCTTGGCGGCAAGCTGCGGTTCCTGGACCAGAACAACGGCGATCCGTTCACCCTGTCCGCCCGGGTGCTGGGCGGGCGCAACGCCACCTCTGGCGCGGTCGGACCGGGCGCGCTGTTCGTGGAGCTGCCGGCCGGGGTGAAGGTGAACGACCGCGTCGCCCTCGCCGCCACCCCCAAGCTGGCCGCCTTCGGCAACACCGAGATCTACGGCCTGGGCCTGGGCGTGAATGTCGAGATGACGGACGGGCTGGAGCTGATCGGAGAAGTCACGCCCACCGATGGCGGCAATGGCACGGTCTGGGCCGCCGGCCTGCGCTACGGCATCCCCGGCACCGGCCTGAGCCTCGACGCGCACGCCACCAATGCCGTGGGCCGGCAGGGTCTGGGCACGCTGGTGGCGCAAGACAGCGTGAAATACGCCATCGGCATCACCAAGACCTTCGACCTCCGCGGCTGGCGCTGATCCGGGCGAATCGAAGCGGCGTTACACGCACGTCCCGGAACGCCGCCGACCAACGTCGCGGCATCCTGCCTGCGCCCGGCCGGCCGGTTCGGCGGGCGCCAGCGGCATGCCGTGATGTGCCGCATCGCGTCGCCCACGGCCCGGCAGAGCGTTCGCGCCTGCAACAGCTCGCGGGAACTTTCCACATCCACAGCATCTTGCGGGCTTGCCAGACCGGGACCGACATATATAGTCGGGCACAACTGGACCGGCAGCGATCGGCCGGACCGTGTCAGGCAGTGCGGCAAGGGGGCTTTAGCGCGGCATGGACGGAGACTTCAGAACCGCTTTCGTGCGCGAGCCGACAAGCCTGAAGCACTATCCCGCGCTGGTGCTCAACGCCGATTACCGGCCGCTGTCGTACTATCCGCTGTCGCTCTGGCCGTGGCAGGACGCGATCAAGGCGTCGTTTCTCGACCGGGTCGACATCGTCGCCGAGTACGATCAGGTGGTGCGCAGCCCGTCGACGGTGATCCGAATACCCTCGGTGGTGGTGCTGAAGGATTATGTGAGACCCCAGAAGCGCGTGGCCTTCACGCGCTTCAATTTGTTTCTGCGCGACGAGTTCTGCTGCCAGTATTGCGGGTCCAAGGGGGACCTGACTTTCGACCACGTGGTGCCGCGCGCCCGCGGCGGCGTGACCAGCTGGGAGAACGTGGTGGCCGCCTGCGCCAGGTGCAACCTGTCCAAGGGGTCGCGGTCGCTGAAGAAGGCCGGCATGTCGCTGCGCCGCCCGCCGCGCCAGCCCGGCGCGGAAGAGCTGCGCAACATGGGCCGCAAGTTCCCGCCCAATCATCTGCACGAGACCTGGCTCGATTTCCTCTATTGGGACGCGGAACTGGAGGCCTGATGCTGACCGCATTGGACCACGTCAACCTGCGTACCGCCAATCTGGACGCGATGGTGGACTGGTACGG
>JAHELH010000295.1 GCA_024644285.1 Paracoccaceae bacterium
GTGGCGTTGGCCTCGTTCACCGCCGCCGCGATCGCCAAGGCCTCGCCGATGGCGACCGGCTTCGCCAGCTGGAAGCTGGCCAAGGGGCTTTACATCGTCCCGGTGCTGTTCGCCTACACGCCGCTTTTGTCGGGAAACTGGGGCGAGATGCTGCCGATCTTCCTGTTCGGCCTGATCGGCATCTACGGGCTGGCGGGCGCGCTGCAGGCCTGCATGGAATATCCGTTGGGCTGGGTGCTGCGCGCGGTGTTGCTGGTGGCCGGGGCGGCCGCGCTGTGGCCCGCGGGGCTGCTGGTGAACGTGGCGGGCGCCGCCGCGGTAATTGCGGTCCTGGCGCTCAACCTCGCCACCGGCAAGCCGCGCAGCGCGCAGTTGACCCCCAGCCAGTGATGCCCCGCGCCGGGCCCACTGCGGGCGACTTCGCCTTGTTCCCGCAGCGCGGCTGTGCCTAGTCTCGGGCGTCATGCCTGCAACGATGCGATCAGAAAACCCGTGAACATGGTGGTGGACGTCCAGCGGCCTGCCAGATCGTCGCGCCATCGGCGCGCGGAATTCGCCGCCGGCGGCGCGGGCGAAGCGCGGGTGCTGCAGCCCCCCGCGCGCACCCCGGTCGTCGAGCCGGGGCTGGCGCACTTCGTCTGGCAGGGCGAGGCAGAGGCAGTCTGGCTGCGGCATTTCATGTCGCTGGAGCCCACGAGTTTCGCGATGGCCAGGGTTCCGGGCAGCGATTCCTGGACGCTGACCCTGAAGGTGCCCGACCGCACGCGGTTCGAGTACAAGTTCGACATCTTCCGGCGCGGCCACAGCCAGTGGATCAACGACCCGATGAACCCCGACCACGCGACCGATCCGTTCGGCGCGAACTCCGTCTGCATGACCCATGGCTACACGCCCCCGGACTGGGCGGTCGCGGATCCCGGCATCGGCGGCGGAGAGGTCGAGACCTTCACGCTTGAAAAGACCTCGTTCGGCGCACCCCGGGGCGTTTCGGCCTATCGGCCGGCAGGCTACGACGAAGCGAAGACCTATCCGCTGGTGGTGATCCATGACGGCTGGGACTATGTCGACCATGCCGCCCTGATCCCCGCGCTCGACAACCTGATCGCGCGCGGCGATATCCCGCCGCTGGTCGCCGCGCTGACCCAGTCGCCGGACCGGAACCACGAATATGTCGACGATCCGCGGCACACCGATTTCGTGGTCGAAGGCCTGCTGCCCGCCTTCGAGGCGCGCTACAGCGTCGACCCGCGCCCGCGCCGCCGGGTGATCATGGGCGCAAGCCTGGGCGCCGTCGCGTCGCTGTCGGTCGCCGCCCGCGCGCCGCGCGTGTTCGGGGCCGGCATCTTGAAATCGGGGTCGTTCATCTTCGACCCCAAATTGTTGGAGACGCGATCCGCCCTGTTCCGGGACGTCAGCGCCTTCATCGACTCGCTGAGCCTCGGCGAACGCCACCTGCGCCGCGCCTTCGTGACCTGCGGGCGCTACGAGGGCCTTGTCAGCCAGAACCGCCGGATGGCCGCCTATCTGCGCCGCAGCGGCATCGACACGCGATATGCCGAAGGCCGCGACGCACATCACTGGCACAACTGGCGCGACCAGATACGCGCCGGGCTGATGTGGTGCCTGAGAGAAACCGAGACCGAGGGAGGTTGAACCATGGCTGATGTGACCAAGCGCATCGGGCTGTCGCTGGGCGCCGATATCTGCTGGCCGATCTGTTACGAGAGCATCATGGAGCGGCTCGACCTGTCGATCGGCATGAAGGGCGACAGGCAGCGTTTCGAGGTCGAGCGCGTCACCATCGAGCCGTTCAACCTGCAACAGCCGGTAAAATACGACGTCGTCATCGACCGGCTGACCCACTGGTATCACACCAGCCGGGAATGGATCAAAAAGGCGATCCTGCTGAACGACCTTTACGTCTACAACAACCCCTGGTCGCTGCAGTCGAACGAGAAGCAGACGAGCTATGCCGCGATGATGCGGCTGGGCCTGCCGGTGCCCGAGACCTGGATGATTCCGCCCAAGGCCTACAAGAACTCCGCTGACCTGGAGCCGACGCTGAAGAAATATGCGCGTCTGTTCGACCTGGCGGCCATCGGCGACAAGATCGGCTATCCGCTGTTCATGAAGCCCTATGACGGCGGCGCCTGGGTGGGCGTCAACAAGATCGACAATGCCGACGAGTTGCGCGCCGCCTACGAGGAGAGCGGCACCCACGTGATGAACCTGCAGAAGGGCGTGCTGCCCTACGACTATTTCGTGCGCTGCGTCGGGCTGGGGCCGCAGACGCGCTGCGTGAATTACAACCCCTCCGCCCCGCTCCACGACCGCTACATGATGGATCACGACTTCCTGCCCGAGGAAGACCGGCAGGTGCTGGAGGACATGACGCTGACCATCAACGCCTTCTTCGGCTGGGATTTCAATTCCTGCGAGGCGCTGCGGTCGAACGGCACCTGGTATCCCATCGACTTCGCCAATGCCTGCCCGGACAGCCAGGTGACCAGCCTGCATTTCCACTTCCCCTGGCTGATCAAGGCCAATATCCGCTGGTCGGTGTTCTGCGCCTCGACCGACCGACCGATGCGGGCGAACCTTGATTGGGGGCCGTACCTGAAGGTGGCGGGGCGCGATCTGGACCCGCGCGAGAAGCTGCGCGAATACGCCAAGATCGCGCGGAAGGACCTGGAGGCCGACAAGTTCGAGCGGTTCTGCAAGAAGCATCTCGGGCATCTTGACGAGGTGGCGGACGCGTTCTTCGGCTCGGACGTCGCGCGGGACGCGGTGGCGCAGAAGGTGCGGGCGCTGTTCCCGCCGCACGAGCACGAGGAATTCACCGAGCTGTTCTGGCAGCGCATCCAGAAGGCGCGCGAGGTGGAGCGGGCGTCGTGAAAGAGGTCACGCGCTGGTATTCGCCGCGTCTGGAGCAGGAACTGACGGTCGCGCGCTGGGGGCACTGGGGGCAGCCGGTGCTGCTGTTCCCGACGGCGGGCGGCGATGCCGAGGAATGCGAGCGGATGCACATGATCGGCGCGCTGTGGCCGCTGATCGAGGGCGGCAAGATCAAGGTCTTCTCGATGGACTCGATCGCCGGGCGGGCCTGGGCCGACAAGAGGCCCGCCGACTACTGCATCGCGCTGCAGAACGCCTTTGATGCCTGCGTGGTGCACGAGGTGGTGCCGGCGATCCGGGCCGACTGTCACGACGAGGG
>JAHELH010000296.1 GCA_024644285.1 Paracoccaceae bacterium
TGGTGGGCGACCCTGGAATCGAACCAGGCATGGGTCTCCCCGGCGGAGTTACAGTCCGCTGCCGCACCTTGCAGCTCGTCGCCCCACGGCCCGCACGCGGGCGGGTTCCGTAGCGAAGGGGTGGATACTCGGCACCCGCAAACCCGTCAACCGGAAAATCCCTTGCAGAGCAGGAGCCGGAGCGTCAGGTACACCGTGGAATGGGCGCAGGGACTGCCGCAATGAAAAAGCCCAGTTGGGTTGTCGACAAAGAGAAGGCCAGGCGGGCGGCCGCGGCCGAGACCGTCTGGCTTTTCGGCTTGCACGCGGTGCGCGATGCGCTGCTGAACCCGGCACGCGACAAGCTGCGGCTGGTTCTGACCCGAAACGCGGCAGACCGGCTGGCTGACGCCGTGGCAAGCGCCGGGATCACGCCTGAGATCGCCGATCCACGCAAGTTTCCGGCGCCGCTCGATCCCGGATCGGTGCATCAGGGCGCGGCGCTCGAGGTCCGGCCGCTGTCCTGGGGCGCGCTGGAAGAGTGTTGCCTGGCGTCCGAGGGGCAACCGGCCGTGGTTGTGCTTCTGGACCGGGTGACCGATCCGCACAATGTCGGCGCGATTCTGCGGTCGGCAGAGGTTTTCGGCGCGCGCGCGGTAATCGGTACCCAGCGGCACTCGGCCCCGGAAACCGGAGCGCTTGCCAAATCCGCCTCGGGCGCGCTGGAGCGACAGCCGTATCTCCGGGTGCGGAACCTGGCCGCTGCGATGCAGCAGTTGCGGGCGATGGGCTACGTGCTGGTCGGTCTCGACGGGGCGGCAGATCTGGAAATCGACGCGGCGCTTGCTGAAATTGGTGCGCGGCCGGTGGCGCTTGTGCTGGGCGCCGAGGGTCCCGGCATGCGGCAGAAGACGCTTCAGACCTGCGACACACTGGCAAGAATCGGGGCGTCGGGCAGTTTTGGATCGCTCAACGTCTCGAATGCCGCCGCGGTGGCCCTATATGCGGTGCGACACTCAGCGCGCTGACCCGGGCCCGATGCCGCATTCCATGAAGATCGCAACCTGCTGTTATTGCGGCACCCGCGCAGTGCTGGCCCTGCGCGGCAAGGACCGCCACGAACTGTCGTGCTCGGGCTGCGGCGCCCCGTTGCACGACCTCAAGCAAATGCCGGTGCCGCGGCCAGAGCAGGCGAAACCCGTCCGCACCGAGCGGCCGTATTCAGGCAACCGGGAACTGAAAGCTCATGAAAGACCCCGGAAACGGCGCAAGAAAAGCCCTTTCCGCAAGTTCATCAGCGAGGCGGCGGACCTCATCGAGGATATTTTCGATTGATCTGCGGGATTTACCGAATTCGGTAACGGTCTGTTCACAACCTTATTACAAGCTCTTTTATGAAAATGATGCGATCATACATCGTTAGATACGAGCGCAGGTTCGGAACTCCTGCGTCTCACTTCACTGTCCCTCGTTCCGCACTTGCGCCCGGTCCTCCAGGTCCGGGCGCTTTTTCTTAGCCCGGCATGTGATATTGCCATTACATGCATTATTCCGACTCACATCTGATGGGCATTCTCAAGCGCACCAAGTGCGTCGCCTGCGTGGGCGTCTCCGCCAACCAGGTTCGGCCAAGCTTTTACGTCGCGCGTTATCTTGGGCTGAAGGGCTACCGGGTGATTCCAGTCAATCCGGGGCTGGCGGGGCAGACTCTGCTGGGCGAGACAGTCTATGCCGATCTGCGGCAGATCCCCTCCGAGATCCCGGTCGACATGGTCGACATCTTCCGTCAATCCGCGCATGTGCCGCCCATCGTCGATGACGCGCTGCAATGCCTTCCCGGATTGCGGACCATTTGGATGCAGATCGGGGTGGAGAACCCCGAGGCCGCCGCGAAGGCCGAGGCGCGCGGAATAACCGTCATCCAGAACCGGTGTCCGAAGATCGAATTTCAAAGGCTTTTCGGAGAGTTGCGCATGGCGGGTTTCAACACGGGCTTGATTTCGTCGAAACTCTAGTGGCCTGAGACGCTCCCCATCACCGCTGCGGGCGGCTGGCTTTCTCTTCCAGTCCCGATGTCCCGGCTCGGCGGTCAAGCTCGGACAAGACGTGCTGCAACGACACGTCGCGCGACGCGAGCATCACCAGAAGGTGGTAAAGCACGTCCGCGGCCTCTGCCGTCAATTCTGCGCGGTCGCCCTTGGCGGCAGCGATGATTGCCTCGATTGCTTCCTCGCCGAATTTCTCGGCGCACTTCTCCGGCCCCTGTGACAAAAGCTTGGCCGTCCAAGACGATTCCGGATCGGCCCCCCGGCGGGCGTCGATGGTGGCGGCAAGTTGTTCAAGCGCGTTCATGTCAACCTCACCGGGATGCCGGCGGCGGCCATGTGGGCCTTCGCCTCACCGATCGTGAAATCGCCGAAATGGAAAATGGACGCGGCAAGTACCGCGCTGGCGCCGCCCTTGGACACGCCTTCGACCAGGTGGTCGAGCGTGCCGACGCCGCCGGACGCGATCACCGGGATATCGACCGCGTCCGATATGGCGCGCGTCAATGGCAGATTGAACCCGGCGCGCGTGCCGTCGCGGTCCATCGAGGTCAGCAGGATCTCCCCGGCGCCCTTGGCGGCCACCATTCGCGCGAACTCTACGGCATCGATCCCGGTAGGGCGGCGGCCGCCATGGGTGAAGATTTCCCATTTGCCGGGGCTTACGGTCTTGGCGTCGATGGCGACCACGATGCATTGCGAGCCGAAACGCGCCGCGCTGGCGGCGACGACGTCCGGGTCGGCTACGGCGGCAGAGTTGAAGCTGACCTTGTCGGCGCCCGCCAGAAGCAGCTTGCGCACGTCGTCGGGCGTCCGCACCCCGCCACCGACCGTCAGCGGCATGAAGCAATGCTCGGCCGTGCGCGTGACCAGGTCGAACATGGTGTCGCGATTGTCCTCGGTCGCCATGATGTCGAGGAAGCACAGCTCGTCCGCACCCGCGGCATCGTAGGCGATGGCCGCTTCGACCGGGTCACCGGCATCGACGAGATCGACGAAATTGACGCCCTTCACGACGCGGCCCTCGGCGACGTCGAGGCAGGGTATGATGCGGGTTTTCAGCATGCCGGGGTCTTAGGCGGGATGGACGCACCGGGCAAGGGGGCCGCGCCGCCTGCGGTCAGGGGCGCGAAACGCGGCGCTTTGCCCGAAGCTCGGCCAGGTAGCCGATCAGCGCCGCCGCCGG
>JAHELH010000297.1 GCA_024644285.1 Paracoccaceae bacterium
ATCATGGCGAACGGGGTCAAGACCACCGCCAGCACAAGCATCGACGCATACATCTGCGCGTTGAACAGAACCGAGCGCAGCCATTGCACCGCGTATGCCATCACGTGAGCTCCCCGAGCGACCGAAACGCGGCAACCCGCGTCGCCAGAAGGGCAACGATGGCCGCCAGTACGGGAATGCAAAGCGGCCAGAGCCAATGTGCTCCCTGAAATCCCAGGCCGGTCAGAAAACCGCCCTCGGCGCCGGCCCGCGGCAACAGGGCGATGGCCAGCATGCCCGCAAGGGTACCCCCCGCAGCGCCGGCAAGCGCACGCAATGTGAAGCGGCGCACGAAGGCGTGCGCGATGTAGACGTCGCGTGCGCCGACAAGGCGCAGCACGCGGATCACCTGCGAATTCGCCGCCAGCGCGGCCTGCGCGGCCAGCGTGATCATCGCCGCGGTGGCGGCGGCGATCAGCAGCAATGCCGCAAGACCCAGCAACCGCAACCGGTCCGCAGCGCGGATGAGCGGAGCGCGCCAGCGCGTGTGATCGTCCAGCACCGCGCCGGGCGCCTCGGCCTGTAGCCGAAGCCGCAGACCGTCCCGGTCGTAGCCTTCGCCTTCCTCGATCACCTCGATCAGCCGCGGCACCGGCAGACCTTCGAGCGGCAGGTCGGGCCCGAACCACGGCTCCAACAGCGCCTGCTCTTCTTCCCGGTCGAGGGCCCGGGACCGGGCGATGCCCGGCGTCGTCTCCAGCACGCGCAGGGCGGCTTGGGTCTGCGCCTCGACCTGCCCCGCCGGCGCCGAGATGCGCACGGTCGCGGTCCGCGCCAGCTCGGCGCCCCAGCGATCGGCCAGCCGGCCCGTCGCCAGCGACAGGGCCAGCGCAAAGACCGCCAGGAACGCCATCGCGCCAGAGGTGAAGATCGTCAGACGCGCGGTGTACCCGGCCGGCGGCACCACCCGCCCGACCTTCAGGTCGGTGCGCAGCAGGCTGCGAATGGCGGCCAGCGCGTTCACAGGTCCACCGCCGCAAGCTGCACGCTGCGATTGCGAATCCGAAGCACGCGCGCTGCAACCTCGGACTTTGCCGAGCGGATCAGATTCAGATCGTGGCTGGCGATCAGGATCATCTTGCCCATGCGGTTCAGCTCTATCAGCAGCGTCAGCAGGCGCAGCGACATGTCCCAGTCGATGTTGCCGGTGGGCTCGTCGGCGATGATCACCTCGGGATCCATGATCACCGCGCGCGCCAGCGCCGCGCGCTGCCGCTCGCCGCCCGACAGTTGGGGCGGGCGCGATTCGGCCTGGGCCGTCAAGCCGACCCAACCCAGCAATTCCTTGAGATTGCTGGCTTGGGCGGCCACGTCGCGTCCCGCGACCGTCAGCGGAAGCGCCACGTTCTCGGCAACCGAAAGGTGATCGAGGAACTGGCAGTCCTGGTGCACCACGCCGACGCGCCGGCGCAGCCGCGCGACCGCATCGCGGTCCATCGTCCGGACATCCTCTTCGAACAGCGCCACGCGTCCGGATGTCGGCAGCAATTCAGCGTAACACAGTTTCAGCAATGTGGTTTTACCGGCGCCCGACGGTCCGGTCAGGAAATGGAACGACCCCGGCCCGAGCGACAGGTTGATGTCCGAGAGCAATGCACCACCGCCATAGGAATAGGAGACATCCGCAAGCTCGATCACCTGTGCCCCCTCGACGACGGTCCAAACCGCGACCCTTTTGCCCAAAAGCCGCAGTCGTTTCAATCGCTGCACTGCAAAACCTTTGAAAAGCCTTCACCGGCTGATACAACAGATAGAAATGAGGCAAGAACCTCACGCTATAGTTGGTGCGAGCAGACAGGTGGCAAGATGCGGCTGATATGCCCGAACTGCGGTGCGCAGTACGAGGTCGAGGACTCCGTCATTCCGAACGACGGTCGCGATGTCCAGTGTTCCAACTGCGGCCACACCTGGTTTCAGCGTCCGGCCCACCTGGACGAGGGACTTGCCGAGGAACTCGACCAGGCGATGGAACAGGCGGCGTCCGCGCCCGAACCGGCCGCCGAAGAGCGCGAAACCGCCGCCGCACCGCGCGGCCTCGATCCCGAGGTGGCTGACGTGCTGCGCGAGGAGGCCGCGCACGAGGCCGCTGCGCGGCGCGGCGAAAGCGGCTCTCTCGAAACCCAGACGGAACTCGGCCTTGACGAGGCCGGTGAACAGTCATCTTCCCGCTCTGCCGCGGCGCGCGCCCGCATGGCGCGGCTGCGCGGCGTCGATGAAGGCAGCCCCGAGGCGGCCGCAGCGGCGCTGGCGGCGGCCACCGGTTCCCGCAGCGACCTTCTGCCCGATATCGAAGAAATCAACTCGTCGCTGACGGCCAGCCAGGACCGCGCCGACATGGGGGACGTCTCGGACGGAAGCGAACCCGAGGTGGTGGCCGAACCGAAGCGCCGCGGGTTCCAGCGCGGATTCTCGCTGGTCGTACTTCTGTCGGCCATCGCTCTTGCAACCTACGTCTTTGCACCGGAGATCGTCGCCGCCCTGCCGCAGTCAGAGCCCTACATGACCGGATATGTCGCCTTCGTGAACGACATGCGGATTCAGCTGGCCCAGGGCATCGACGCGGCCTTGGTGCAGTTCTGGAAGCTGGCCGGCGGGGCCGGGGCGGGCTGAGCCGCCGGCACCGCCTACGCCCGCGCCCCTGCAATGCCCGCCGATGGCCCCAAGCCGAAGGTCACCTTCGTCTGCGAGGGTCTCGTCACCGCCGTGGGCGGGGCCGAGCGGGTGCTCTGCGAGGTCGCCAGCCACCTGGCGGGTGCCGGCTACGACGTCGATGTGGTAACCCACGAAAAGGCCCGCGGCGCGCCGTTCTTTCCGCTGTCGGACAAGGTCCGCGTCTGCAACCTGCGCCCGCCCCCGGAGGAGCATGGCCCGCTGCGCCGCCTGCTAGCAGAGCCGGTGCGCGATGTCTGCCGCGACCTCTTCCACGGGCTCAGACTGCACCGCGTGCCGGGCGTGGCCCGCCTGGGTTGGTATGACCGACAGGGCGGCTTCCGCCGCAGGCTCGAGCGCTATCTGCGGGAAAACCGCCGCGACGTCGCCATCGCCTTCATGCCGCGCGCCATCGTGGCGCTGGGTCTCGCCCGCCTGCCCTATCCGCTCGCGCGCATCGCCTCGACCCATACCGCGCCGACCCGTGATTTCGACGAGCCCACTGGCGACAAC
>JAHELH010000037.1 GCA_024644285.1 Paracoccaceae bacterium
TGAAATTCGGCCTGATCCCGGAATTCGTCGGCCGCCTGCCGGTGATCGCCACGCTGCAGGACCTCGACGAAGAGGCGCTGGTCACCATCCTGACCCAGCCCAAGAACGCGCTGGTCAAGCAGTACCAGAGGCTGTTCGAGCTGGAGGATACCAAGCTCAGCTTCACCGAGGACGCGCTCAAGGCCATCTCCAAGCGCGCCATCGCCCGCAAGACCGGCGCGCGCGGCCTGCGCTCGATCATGGAAGACATCCTGCTGGATACCATGTTCGATCTGCCCAGCAGCGCCCATGTCGACGAGGTCGTGGTGAACGAAGAGGCCGTGACCTCCGACGCCGCGCCGCTGATGATCTACACCGAGGCGAAGAAGGAAGGCGCGGCCAGCGCCGGCTGAGCGCGCCCTTTCCACCCGGGCCGAAAATCCCCCTAGGAGTGACCGATTGTGTCGATTTCGTGCGCACTTCGGTTGATTCCACGCGATTTCCTCGCCGTGTGCCCACGCCTTGCGACATGGTGCTGCCGGTCCATTTCCCTCAATTAACCTCAAATTTCGGGCAAATTCTCTGCATTGGCGCGCGAACCAGGCGCGTCCGACGCGTTGGAATTACATGGTATGCCCGGGTATATCTCGGAAATAGACTACGAAGGCGGCGCCGCCGCCAACTTCATCGAGATCGCCGTTCCCAAGGGAACGGACACGTCCGGCTATTCCATCTTGATCTACAAGCCGGGGGGCACCATCCAGCGGTCGTATTCGCTGGGTTCCTCGGTTCAGACGGTGGATCAAAAGGACGTCTACCTGCTCGACAACAACGATACCGGGATACCGGCTGGAAGGACTTGAAGGCGAACGAGGCGGTGGCGCTGGTCGACGGCGACGGCAACGTGCTGCAATTCATCTCGTTCGAGGGCAACACGGTGACCGCCAGCGAGGGCGCGGCGGACGGGATGACCAGCACCAGCATCGGCACGATCCCGAACGGCAGTTCGTCGCTGGAAACCTTCGACGAGGGATCGAGCTACAGCACGCAGGCGAACCCCAATCCCGGCGCCATCCCGTGCTTCGCCGCCGGAACGCTGATCGAGACCCCCGGCGGCTGGCGCGGTGTCGAGACATTGCGGCCCGGCGACAGGGTGCGGACGCTCGATCACCGCGCGCAGCGGGTGATCCGGGTGTTCCGCTCGGTCGTTTCGCTGCAGGAGACCGCCGGCGAGGATCGCACCCCGGTGCTGATCCGGCCCGGCGCGCTGGGGCCGGGGCGGCCGGCGCGCGACCTCGTGGTATCGCCCCAGCATCGCATACTCGTCGGCGGGCAGGGCCAGCTTGAAGACCGCTTTCCGGCAGAGCATCTGGTCCCGGCCAAGGCGCTGACGGTTCTTCCCGGCATCCGCCGGGCGAATGGCAAGCACAGCGTCACATGGATCCACCTGCTATGCGAGACCCACGAAGTGCTCTCGGCCGCCGGCGCCTGGACCGAGTCGCTGCTTATGGGGCCGATGGTCCTGAACCGGATGACCCGGCTGCAAAGGCGCGGTTTGCGGGGCAGCATCGCCAGTGCGCGTCCCGCGCGCCCGCTGCTTGGCGTCGGCGAGGCCTGGCGATGGCTGAAGGACCCACGGAAGGCGGTCGCCGCCTGATCCTCAGCCCCGATCCCGAACCTGTGACCCCGGACCGCCTCGCCGCAGCCGCGCTGCCGCTGGACCTCGGCCCCGGCTTGCGCCATACCGGTGCGTGAAAGCCGCCGGAGGGCATCGATGGGCATACTGAAATCGCTGCTGCGCGCCGTGACCTGGTGGGACGGCCAGACCCTCAACACTCAGCTCTGGACCTGGCGCAATGGAACCAGGGTCGGCGAGGACGCTGAGGGCAATATCTTCTACCAGACCCGCGACGGCAAGCGCCGCTGGGTGATCTACAACGGCGAGGCCGAGGCCAGCCGGGTCAGCCCGGAATGGCATGGCTGGCTGCACCACACCTGGGACGAGCCGCCCACCAAGGCGCCGCTGTCGAAGAAGGCCTGGGAGAAGCCGCATCTGGAGAACCTGACCGGTACGCCCGCAGCCTATGCGCCACCGGGCTCGATCCGCCGGCCCGACCCCGAGCCGCGCAGCGACTACGAGGCCTGGGTGCCGGATTAATCCCGCCATGAGCAACCACACGACAGAGGTGCTGGTTGGCGCCGCGGTGCTGACCGTTGCCGCGGGCTTCTTCCTCTACGCGGGCAAAGTCACCGGCTTCACCGACGGCACCGGCGCCGATACCGCCTATTTCGCTTCGTTCCGCTCGGTCGAGGGCGTGTCGGTCGGCACCGACGTGCGCATGGCGGGCGTCAAGGTGGGCACCGTCACCGGACTGGAGATCAATCCCACGACCTTCCGCGCCGACACCCATTTCACCATCGACGACGCCATCCGCCTGCCCCAGGACACCGCCGCCATCATCGCGTCGGAGGGACTTCTGGGCGGCAGTTTCGTCGAGATCCTGCCCGGCGGCTCGCCCATCGACCTGGAGCCTGGCGCCGAGATCGAGGACACTCAGGGCGCCGTCAGCCTGGTCAATCTGCTGCTGAAGTTCGTCAGCGGCGGCGGCGGCGAGGAGGCCGGCGCCGATCCCGGCCTGGATGAATTACCGCCCACGGAGGTTCAGTGATGCCGCGCTGGCTGGCCATCCTTCTGATAAGCGCGCTGCCGGCGGCAGCCCAGCAGGGCTCGATCCTCGAACCCGAGCTTGACCTCGACCGGCACGACGACCTGGGCGAGATCGAGACGGTCGAAGAACCCAGGGCCGCGACCGCCGAGGGCGCGGTGCTGCGCGGGCTCGACAAGGTGTCCGGGCAGATCGAGGACATGGAATTCCGGAACGGCGACACCCTGAATTTCGGCCGGCTCGAGGTGACGCTGGGCGAGTGCCGCTATCCCAAAGGCAACCCCTCGGGCGACGCCTATGCCTATCTGGTGATCCGCGAATCCGACGACCTGACGCCGCGCTTCGAGGGCTGGATGATCGCCTCCAGCCCGGCGCTGAACGCGCTGGACCATGCCCGCTACGATGTCTGGGTGCTGCGCTGCAAGACCTCCTGAGGGGTGGCTAGCGGCGTTGCGGCCAGCAGATCGCCGCGCCCGCCCAGCGCGCGGCGCAGCGCCAGCCGGTATTCGGCCCGCGGGATCTCGACCCCGCCCAGGCTGGCCAGGTGCGGGGTCAGGAACTGCGTGTCGAACAGCGTGAACCCGGTCTGCCGCAGCCGGTCCACCAGGAAGGCCAGCGCGATCTTCGAGGCGTCGCGTCCGTGCGAGAACATGCTCTCGCCGAAGAAGGCCGCGCCGATCGCCACCCCGTAGACCCCGCCGGTCAGCACACCGGCCTCGTCCCGCACCTCCAGCGAATGCGCCCAGCCGGCCGCATGCAGATCGAGATAGAGATCGTGGATCTGCGCGTTGATCCAGGTCTCCTCGCGGTTCGCGCAGGCGGCCACCACGGCGGCGAAGTCGCGGTCCAGCGTCACGCTGAAATTCCCCCTGCGCAACCGCCGCGCAAGGCTGCGCGAGATGTGGAAGCCGTCCAGCGGGATCACCCCGCGCTCGGTGGGATCGACCCAGAAGATCTCGTCGCTGTCGCGCGACTCGGCCATCGGGAAGACGCCCGAGGCATAGGCGCTCAGCAGCACGTCCGCAGTCAGTGTCAGATCCTTCATCGCGCATTCGCCCCGGTCGTCCGATTGCCAGCCGGCCCGGCGTAGACTATTCGAAACGGCGGATGTGGCAAGGACGGGCGTGCGCTTGGGATTCTTCGATTTCATCGGCGAGGTGCCGTCCTATGCCGGGTGTGGCGACCCGGTGCTGCGGCTGAACAAGCGCTACGAATTGATCCTGCAGCCGTTCCGGGGCGAGCTGGACGGCGCGCGGGTGCTCGATCTCGGCGCCCATGACGGCCGCTGGTGCTATGCGCTGGCCGAGGCCGGCGCGGCGCGGGTGGTCGGCATCGAGGCGCGGCCCGAGCTGGTCGCGCGCTACGACGACTTCCCCGACGCGCCGTGGAAGGGCCGCGTCGAGCTGCGGGTCGGAGAGGTGTTCGAGGCGCTGGAAAGCTTCGCCGCCGACGGAACCCAGTTCGACGTGGTCGCGCTGTTTGGGCTGTTCTACCATGTCATGGACCATTTCCGGCTGCTCCGGCTGATCCGGCTGACCGGCGCGCGGATCGTGCTGATCGACAGCGAATTCATGCTGATGAAGAACCCGATGATCCAGCTGATGTTCGAACGCACCGGAAGCGACCTGAACGCCACGCCGCAGATCGAGGGCCAGGATCACGCGCTGATCGGGGTGCCCAGCCGGCGCGCGATGAACGCGATGGCGCGGGCGCTGGATTTCGACGTGGTCTGGTCATCCGCGGCGGATGTGTTCGGCGACGACCGCAAGGGCGTGCAGGATTATTTCCGTGACGGCAACAAGCGCCGCGCCGCCTGCTGCCTGATTGCCCGCGATCTTTAGCCGGCCCTAGCCGGTGCCGCCGAGGTTGGTCTCCAGCCACTTCTCCAGCCAGTGGATTGTGTAATTTCCCGACTGCACGGTTTCCTCTTCCAGCAGCGCGCGGAACAGCGGCACGGTGGTGTCGATGCCGTCGACGATCAGTTCGTTCAGCGACCGCTTCAACCGCGCCAGCGCCTCGGGCCGGTCGCGCCCATGCACGATCAGCTTGCCGATCAGGCTGTCGTAGAAGGGCGGGATCGAATAGCCGTCGTATATCGCGCTGTCCATCCGCACGCCCAGGCCCCCCGGCGCGTGATACTGGGTGATCCGCCCCGGCGACGGCGAAAAGTTCGGCAGCTTCTCGGCGTTGATCCGCACCTCGATGGCGTGGCCGTTGACCTGCAGGTCCTCCTGGGTGAACGACATCTCCATCCCCGCGGCCACGCGGATCTGCTCGCGCACCAGGTCGACGCCGAAGATCGCCTCGGTCACCGGGTGCTCGACCTGCAGGCGGGTGTTCATCTCGATGAAGTAGAACTCGCCGTCCTCGTAGAGGAACTCGATGGTGCCGGCGCCGATATAGTTGATCCGCGCTACCGCCTCGGCGCAGGTCTGGCCGATCTTGGCGCGGGTCTCGGCGTCGATCGCCGGGCCCGGGGCCTCCTCGAACACCTTCTGGTGTCGGCGCTGCAGCGAGCAGTCGCGCTCGCCCAGATGCACCGCGCGGCCCTTGCCGTCGCCAAAGACCTGAATCTCGATATGCCGCGGATTGCCCAGGTATTTCTCGATATAGACGTCCGGATTGCCGAAGTTGGACTTGCCCTCGGCGCGGGCGGTGCGGAACGCGCTTTCCAGGTCGGCCGCGGTCCTGGCCAGCTTCATCCCCTTGCCGCCGCCGCCCGCGGTGGCCTTGATGATCACCGGGAAACCGACTTCCTCGGCCACCAGCTTTGCCGTCTCCAGATCCGGCACGCCGCCGTCCGAGCCCGGCACGCAGGGCACGCCCAGGTCCCGCATCGTCTCCTTGGCGGTGATCTTGTCGCCCATGATCCGAATATGCTCGGCGGTGGGGCCGATGAAGGTGATGTCGTGATCCTCGACGATCTGCACGAAATTGGCGTTCTCGCTGAGAAAGCCGTAGCCGGGATGGATCGCCTGGGCACCGGTGATCTCGCAGGCCGAGATGATGTTGGGCATCGACAGATAGCTTTGCGTGGCCGAGGGCGGTCCGATGCACACCGCCTCGTTGGCCATCCGCACATGCATGGCGTCGGTGTCGGCGGTGGAATGCACCGCGACGCAGGCGATGTCCATCTCGCGGCAGGCGCGGACGACGCGCAGGGCGATCTCGCCGCGGTTGGCGATCAGGATCTTGTCGAACATCGCGAAACCCTACTCGACGACCATCAGCGGCGCGCCGTATTCCACCGCCGCGCCGTCCTCGACCAGGATGCGCTTGACGGTGCCGGCCTTGGGCGCGTGGATGTGGTTCATCGTCTTCATCGCCTCGACGATCAGCAGGGTCTGGCCCTCGCTGACCACGTCGCCCAACTTGACGAAGGCGTCCGCGCCGGGTTCCGGCGACAGATAGACGGTGCCCACCATCGGCGACTTGACCACGCCGGGCAGCGCCGCGGGATCGTTGCTGGCAGGCTTTTCGGCGGCCGGGGCCGGCGCGCCGCCGCCCCCCGCTGGGGCCGGTGCCGGGGCGGGGGCCGGCTGCGCCGCGACCTGGAAAGCCTGCACCGGCCCGCCGCGGCTGACCCGGACCGACAGCTTGCCGGCGTCCTTGGTGCCGCGCTCGACCTCCAGTTCGGTCAGGTCGTTGTCATGCAGGATCTCCGCCAGTGCTTTGACGAATTCCACATCCGCGTCCGTGTTCTGTTTGCTCATGCTTGTCCTCGGCCCGTTGGCTGCCCGTCTCGGCGGACATTGCTTGTGCAGATGCTGGCCCTGTTATGGGGCCGCGGTCAAGGCGTTCCGCGCGGCTTTGCCGCCAAAAGCCGGCGAAGCCCGACGGAAACCGCCTAGCGGCTGCCGGTGACCGCCTGCAGCTCTTCATCGCTGCCCTTGAAGCCCTGGCCGCTGCCGCCGTCCCGCACCGGTGCCTCCGCCGCGCCGCGCGATCCGCCGCCGATCATGGTCGCCCCGGCCACCGGGCTGTCGGACGGCGCAAGGTAGGTCCACGCCGCAAGACCCAGTGCAAAGACGATCAGCAGGACGATCCCGGTCCTGGAACTTTTCCGTGCCATGCGATTTCCGTTCCCCTTTTTCCCCGGACACGATAGCCTTTGCCCCGCGCCACGCAAACCCCTGCAAGACCGGCCGAGGGCACCATGCAGACCAGCTTTACCCGTCGCGACCTCATCGCACCCGCCCGCCTGCGTGCGCTGATGCAACGCTCGGACCTGGCCGGCGCGCTGCAACTCGGCTCGCATCTGGGCGCCATCGCCGTGACCGGCACGGCGCTGTGGCTGAGCTGGGGCAGCGCGCTTGCGGTGCCGCTGTTTCTGGTCCACGGCGTGCTGATCAACTTCCTCTACGCCGCCCAGCACGAGTTGAGCCACGCCACGCCGTTCCGCGCGAAATGGCCGAACGAATTCTTCGGACGGCTCATCGGCTTCGCCATGCTGTTCCCGCGCGATTTCGACAAGATCCAGCACGCCGCCCACCACCAGTGGACGCAGGACTGGGACAAGGACGGCGAGTTGGTGCGCGACCCCTACACGCTGACAAGCTATCTGCTCTGGCTCTCCGGCATCACCTACTGGACCAGCCGCGTTACCCGGCTGCTGCGCTTTGCCCGCGGCGAGGTGCCGGAGCCCTATGTCCGCCCCGACCAGCACGTCCTGGTGGTCGCCGAGGCGCGGTGGCACCTGGCCGGCTACGCGCTGATCGCAGCTTTGTCGCTGATCTTCCAAAGCGGGGCCGCCGTGATGCTCTGGCTCGCGCCGATGCTGGTGACAAAACCCGTGCACCAGTTGCAGAACACCATCGAGCATCTGGGCCTCAGCCACGAGGACGACATCCTGCGCAACACCCGCTCGACCCGCGCCAATGCGCTGATGCGCTGGCTTTGCTGGCAGATGCCCTACCACACCGCGCACCACGCCTTTCCCTCGGTGCCGTTCTGGCGGCTGCGGGCGCTCGATGCCGAGTTGAAGGGCCGCGGCGCGGAACCTTACGCGATGGGCTGGATCGAGTTCCAGGTCGCGGTGATCCGCAAGCTCGCGCAAAAGGATGAGAGCCGTTATCCCTACGACGAGGTCTGGGTGGTGCCGACGCGGGGCGGCTTGCGAAGGCTCGAGGCCGCCTGACGGCGCCTCGGCTTTCCCCCTCCCTA
Organism: Paracoccaceae bacterium; assembly: GCA_024644285.1. Lineage (GTDB taxonomy): Bacteria > Pseudomonadota > Alphaproteobacteria > Rhodobacterales > Rhodobacteraceae > JAHELH01. The sequence goes on from JAHELH010000037.1 coordinate 7,809, forward strand.
CCGCCCTTCATCCTGCAGCGCTTCGGTGAAGTGGGTGTGAACGGCGGCAACACGAGGTGCGACGGGCACGCCGGGGGTCGGCGATGCGCGGAGATGCGTCAACGGCGGTGCGGTCGCGGAACCGGATGTTGCCGAACTTCGACCGTCGACTATGCTCGATGACCGCGGGCTTCCGGGGCCACCCGGTCGGCGCCTTGGTCGAATTCCGGCCGGCACCCGCGCCCTCGCCGCCAATCGCCATCGCGTCTCCCGGCCTCCGCAGGCCCGCACTGCGGTACATGTGCCAACGGGCACGACGCCGCTGGGACAGTGTGCAACAGGTTGCGCGGTCCTTGGTAGCGGCGCCGCAACTTCACCGCCTGTTGGATATTTGGTACAATTCGGATTTTAGGAGTCTCAGCCATGGCAGACAAAGCATCCAAGCCTCATTTCATTGTAGATTACGTCGTCGATATCGAGCCCGGCCTCGAACGCCCTATTGAAGCTCCGTTTTCGAAGGACGGCCCGGACACCTACACCGTAAAATTTGCCGGCGGCGACGAAGCCGTGGTCACCCAGTCGGAAAATGCAGCGCTATATCTCGATGTTCTGGACGGTCTGAGACGCGCCAAGCAACCGGTCTATGCTGCGCTGGACGATGCCGGCGAAGCCATCGTCGGAATTCAGCTGCCAATCGTGACACGGGTTCTGGTGGTGACCGCGACGCTCGAGGGCGACGTGGAAGTCACGCTGGAGAAATCGCACGCGCGCCATTACCTGCGCCGCGACAACCCTGAATTCGAGAACCTGCTCACTGCCCTGAGCGACGAGACGGCCACCGACAGCCTGTTGTTCGTCACCGAAAACGACGACCACGAGATCATCGATGTCCGGCCCTTTCGCGGCGGCGCCCTGATACCGGATTTCACATACAGATCTCCGGCACGCCGGGTTCTCAAATGGGTCCGGGACCGGATTTATCCCGTGTACCGATGGTTGCGCTATTGGCTGTTTTGCTGGCTCCGCCGCTTTCCGATCTTCAAAGATCCCTGCGTGTCGCTGCGACGGGCGCAGCAATTGTTCGCGCTTGTCGCATTGAAGAACTGCCCGCCGCTCACTGCCCCGGCGCCCTGCATCCCGTTCATGTACCCCGATGATGGCTGCTGGGCGCGGGCGCATGAGATGTGCCGCCTGATGGTCGCCGATGGCGCCGCGCCGGAAAAGGTTTGGATTTACGGCGGTCTCCGCGCGGCGTCGAAGAACAATCCGAATTGCCAGGTGCTCTGGGGTTGGCATGTTGCGCCGACGCTCTGCGTTCGCGATCATTATTGCCGCCGGATCACCTATGTGATCGATCCGTCGCTTTTTCCCGGACCCGTCACCAAAGCGGTTTGGGCCGGCGCACAGGGCGATCCCGTCGCGACGCTCCGGGATTCACCGTGGACGGAATATTCGTCGTGGCAGGCGACCGATCCGACCTTCGTCCACACGAATGCCGATCTGGCAACCTATCGCGACAGGCTGCGCCTGCGTTCAGCCGGCGCCCACGGACCGCCGCCCTACGCTCATTGCTGACCGGGGCATTCGACGCCGCCGGTTCAAGCGCGGCCAGCGTTCATCGCTGCGGCCGCGAGAAAACTGTCGCGTCTGCGGCTGCCTCAGGCCATCGCTTCGGCCCGCTCCGCCTGCACCCGCTCGGCCTCGCGGCCATGGATTTCCTCGTAATGGTCGAACGCGGTCTCCATCCAGGCCGTCCCGTGGGTCAGGCCGCCCAGCGACTGGAACAGCTCGTCCAGCATCGGCGCCGGGATCAGGGCGCGGAAGATGTCCCAGCCCTTGGCGTCCGGATCCGGGTCGAAGCCCTGGATCTGGCCCTTCAGCGACGACACCAGCGTGACCAGCCCGCCGGTATAGATCGACGGCACGTGGATCGCCACCTGGTCGATGGGCTGCAGCAGCACCGGCCCGGCCTCTTTCAGCGCCTCGCGCACGCCGAACATGCCGGCGGTCTTGAAGGCGTAGTCCGAGCTGTCGACCGAATGGTGCTTGCCGTCGGTCAGGGTCACCGCGACGTCGACCACCGGGAAGCCCAGCGGCCCGCTCTGCAGCGCTTCCCTCGCCCCGGCTTCGACCGACGGGATGTAGTTGCGCGGCACCGCGCCGCCCTTCACCGTCTCGTCGAAGGCAAAGCCCTCGCCGCGCGGCAAGGGCTTCAGCGTCAGCTGGACGTCGGCGAACTGTCCGGCGCCGCCCGACTGCTTGCGGTGGCGGTAATGCTTGTCGACCGGCCGGGTGATGGTCTCGCGATAGCTGCCGCCCACCGGCGCGGCCTCGATCTCGATGCCGAAATCCTCTTCCAGCGCGGCCTGGACCCGGCGCAGGTGCATCGGCCCCTGCAGCGTCGCGACCACGTGGCCGCTTTCCTCGTCCTGGCCCAGGCTGAGCCCCGGATCGATCGCCTCGATCCGCTGCAGCGCGCCCGACAGCCGGGCGTCGTCGCGTTCGTTGGCCGGCGTCAGGAGACGGCGCATTGCCGGCGGATAGCCGCGCGTCCAGTCCGGCAGCGCCTGCGCGCCGCCCGCCGTGTAGACCTTGCCGCTGTCCATGTGATCCGACTTCACCGCAACCGCCAGTTCGCCCTCGCCGAGCGCGCCGGCCAGCGCCTGGCCATCCGCCCCGGTCAGGCTGCCCAGCGTCTCGCCGCCCAGCGTGTCGCCTTGCTTGATCCCGCCGCCAAGGGCGCGCAGCAGCACCGACTTGCCGACATGCTTGCGGTTCTCGGCATAGACCCCGATGGCCAGCGTGTCGCCGCCCAGGCCCAGCCGCGCGCGGATCGCGCCGACCTGCGGCGCCTCGTGGCGCAGCCCCTTCATCAGGCGGTTCGCGCCGTTGGCATGGGCCGCCGCGCCCAGCAGCGCCGGGATGATCTCGTTCTTGCGGTGGATGTCGGCGATCAGCTTGAAGACGTCCTCGGTCGCGGGCTTGCGGTCCTCGATCAGCTGCTCCAGCAGGTCGTCGTTGAAGTCGGCCAGGTGCTCCAGCAATTCCTGCCGCGCCTCCTGCTCGCGGTCCTTCACCGCGTCGGGCATCTCGATCAGCGCAGAGGGCTGGCCTTCCTGGTATTCCCAGGCGCGCTCCGAAATCAGGTCGACCGAGCCGGTCACGTGCTCGCCCTCGCGCATCGGCACCTGGCGCAGAACGATGGCGTGGCCGGCATAGGTCTGCAGCTCCGAGACGATGTCGCGGACCCGCGCCTCGGCCACGTCCATGCGGTTGATGAACAGGAAGGCCGGCACGCCCGAGGCCTCGACCGCGCGTAAATAAGGCGCCGCGAGGGGCGCCGCTTCGGGATCGGGGGGAACGACCAGCACCGCCGCGTCGCTCGCCGCAAGGGCCTGGCCTGCAAGGCCCAGCTGATCGGTACCTCCGGCGATGTCGAAGGCCGCCCAGGGCTCGTCGATATACTGGAAGGTGGTCAGCGAGAACTGGTCGGAGAACTTGCGCGTCTCGGGCCGCCCTTCCAGCGACGAGACCGCCTCGACCAGCGTCGTTTTCCCTGATTGCGAAGGTCCGAGGACCGTGAAGCACCGCATGGCATACCTCCCGTCAGCCTGATCCGGACGCGTGGACGCGTCTCTCTTGCCCGATGTCGCGGGGTGCTTGCCTGAGCTTGCCTCGCCCCGGCTCTGCCGGCCGGGCTGCCTGCCGATGTTCCTAAAAGCCGGGCCACGGCGTCAAGGGGTTTCTCGGCAGGCCGGGATTCGGCGAAAAATCCGCTCTCGCGTCCCCGGCCGGACTATCGCCGAAGGCCCGGACGAGCCCCCCTGACGCTCAGTCCGGCGCCACCACGCCCTTGGACAGGATGATATTGCCGTAAAGCCGGGTCTCGGCGGTGTGCACGATGACGAAGGCGCGGCGCGCCTCCTCGTAGAAGGCGTGGCGCTCGATCCCGGCGGTCTTGCAGGGATTGTCGGCCCGCGCCGCGAGGATCGCGTTGAACTCGGCGACGATCGCGGGCACCGCGTCGGGGTCGCCCACCACCTGCATCACCCGCGCCGGTTCGTCGACGAAGGTATCCAGCGGCATCAGCGACAGCACGGCCTCCAGCGCCTCGGTCGCGCTGATCCCCGCCAGCCGTTCGACCCGCGCGCCGTTCGCCTCGGCGGGAAAATTCGCATCGGCGATAACCACGGTGTCGCCGTGGCCCATGGCCTGCAGGTGTCTCAACAAGTCCGGCGTCAGCGCCGGGTGGATTCCGATCAGCATGTGTGTCCCCCGTCCTTGATGCCCCGAGCCCGTCCCCGAGGTACCTTCGTGCATAGCCCGGACCGGGCGGGATTGGGAATGCCGGTGCGAACCCGTGCGCCGGCCCGAACGATCCGCAGCGTCCATGCCGCGCGGGAAAAGCCTGTGGACGACGTTCGGCGCGGGGATCCTTCGCTTGCCGACTGGCAGCGCCGGCCAATGGCGGAGAATGGCGGCGGCGGCCGCGCCAGGGTCCTGCGAGGGCGCGGAAGTCATTAATAAAGGTTAACAATTCGGGCCGGGATCTCGGCAAGGGGCCGGCCAGCGGGCGGGACGGGTCGGCCATTTCGCGAGAAAGCCGCCGGCTGTGCACAACCCTCAGGTGATCCGCCCGCACGGGTCAGCGCCCGCCGGGGCGGTTATCGCGGCGCCGGGCCGCGTCATGTCTCGCAAGTCTCGTCCGGTAGGAAGGCGGCGCCGCCACCGACATGCCCTCGGTCTCCGGGCCGCCTGCCACAGCGGTCCCTGGCGATCTGGAGCCGTCCCTGCACCCAATGAGGAGGTGGTCTGAGGGAGCGGAACTGCGTCGTTCGAAGCTTCGGGGCGAGGGTATATCAGGCCCGCCTTTCCCAAAGCCTACCCGACCGTTCGGCGGTTTTGTCATCCGATAACCGGCCCCGTGTCATCCTCTGACGGTCGGGCGCTTTTGTTTAGCGCGTGGCGATCGGCCCCAATGGTGTCATCGCCACACCAGCCAGAGGACGACCCATGACCTTCCAGGACCTCATCGCCCTTCACCGCCA
>JAHELH010000038.1:0-2034 GCA_024644285.1 Paracoccaceae bacterium
CCTTGGTAAGGGAGAGGTCGAGAGTTCAAATCTCTCCGGCAGCACCATCTCCGCAAATCCCGAACCTGTCCCGCGGTCAGCGCAGACCGTAGCAGAAGGTATTCCCGGTCTGCTCGCTGGTCAGGCAGGTCTCCATTCCCGCCGGCGGCGTTCGATAGGCGGTGGTCGCCGCCCCGTTCAGACGTATCCACAGGCCCTGAGTCTGTACCACGGTCCTGCTGCCGGAAGGCCAGCTGAAGGTCTGGACGATCTCGTTCTCCGCCGTTACGCGGTTGTCCAGGCGGCAGGGCTCGTCGTCGATGACGCGGCGTCCGGCGAGGACCATGCAGCGGTGGCCTCGGTTCTGGTCGACCGCGAACGCGATATCGCGCAGCCGCGTGTCGGGGTGATAGCCGGCCAGCCAGTCGTTGAGCTGCTGTACCGTCTCGCCTTCGCCCGCGAACTGGCCCACCGTCATCTCCGGCCGCTCGCCCACAAAACGCACCTCGCAGCCCATCGGCGCCTCGTGATGGATGTAGATTGTCACGCTGCCGTCTTGACCCGCGGACAGGCCATGGCCGCCGCGCGCGTTGAATTCGTAGGTTGTTTCTAGATCTTGCCCGGTATCCCAGAACCGCGAGGCCGAACTGGCCAGCGTCGGTCCGACGTTGAAACAGAACGCAAACGCCGCGTCGAAGCGCTCCCGCTCGGTCGTCAGCGGCGGCGGCGCGATGTTCGGCACGTCGATATCCCAAGTCAGCGCGTCGCGCACGGTTTCGAGCCGGACGAAGCCGCCGTCCGGACCGCCCTGCCGGGCGGTTAGCATCCGCAACAGCAGATCGGGATCCCAGGCGTCGGAATCGACCGCCAGCATCTCCTGCAGCAGGGCGTTGGCGGCATCGAAGGACTGGGTGAAGCGGTCGGCGAAATAGGTCCCAAGTTCCTCCGCCGTCAGGCTGGCCATGACGTTGGGACTGATGTCGACCCCGACCTCGGCCAGGAACGGCCGGTGAAACCCCAGTTCCGCGGGCATGATGACCGCCCGCGACCTCTGGACGCCGCCCTCGCCGCCCATGCTGACATGCCGCCCGGCCATGAACGCGACCGCGCAGGCGGACAGGCACGACCCGTTCGGCGGCACCAGCGTCGAGACGCCCTTTTCGTGGAATTGACGCGCCATCGCGATGCCGGCTTGAAAGCTACCCCCGGGGCTGTCGAGCACCGCGTAGATCTGGGCGCCTTCCTGGAACCGGTTTCGTCTGTCGGCCCAGAACGCGTCCAGTTCCGCCGTCACCTTCGCGGCATCGGCGTCGGTCATCTCTCCGGTCACGTGGATGACCGTGTTGGGGACAAGGAAAGTGTTGGCAGTGGCCTGCCGGATCATCGAGACAAGGCCGGATTCCGGCGGGCCGACCGTCACCTCTGCCAATGCCGGGGCGGCGGCCAATGCCAGCAGGGCCAGCGCGGCGGACCTACGCGCAGACCAGCAGAAAATCCTCCATTCCATTAATCCACTCCCCGGAAGAAGAATACGTACTGTAATATTCGATCAGCCGCGCATGCGAGCTGCGCAGCCGCTGCGCGCGCGGGCAGAAATAGCTTTGCAGGATGTCCGGCTGGCACATGTCGTGGCGCAGGCAGAACCCGACCTCGCCATAGAAATCGGCGATCCGGAACAGCTCTGGCAGAAGGGGTCTCGCCTCTTGGCCGGGCGTGTCGATGTAGCCGAACAGCACGTCCTTTGCCACCGCGTCGAAGGCCTTTTCCGGAAAGTCCTCCGGGTCATTGGGATTGCGTCCGCTGGCCTTGTAGTAAAGGACGCGCTGGTCCAGCAGCGTCTCGGCCTCGCGGACCCCGTCGGTGCGGTAGCGGTCGATCAGCTCGGTGGCCGTCGCATAGCGGGTCCGGTCATGCGAAAGCTTCTGATTGTAGGCATAGGTGAAAACGGTGAACAAAAGCGCGGCCAGACCGGTGGCCTTGCCGATCAGTTCCAGCCTTTCCTTGCTGATCATTCCGGGCAATCCAGAACGAACACGACCTCGTCGGGCGATGGTT